>JAHFGR010000135.1 GCA_023247345.1 Microcaldota archaeon
GACAAGCTTGATATACTTTTTCTCTTTTCTTTTGTTCATGGTGGACACCTTACTGTCCACCCCCTAGCACAGCCTAACGGCTGGCTAGGTTTTAAATCTATTGAGGATTTCTACTGAACTTTAAAAACAAAAAATAGTAAGCGACATTAATTTTGGGACAATTTTCAATCCGTCGCCTTTGCGGCGACAATATCTAGTCTCGGCGAAAATTGTCTGAGTTGAACGCGAGCGTGCGAGCGTTCTCGCACGCAACTCACTAATTTTCGCCTCGAAATTGACTCAATACCAATATTAATGAATTAGCGAGGCATTTTTTAGTGGCAGACAAAAAATGCCTCGCACTAAATTTTGCCGAAGGCGGATTGAAAATGTTTAATTTAAAAGTTATTGTCCAATTACTTATGTCGCTGACTAAAAATCAGTAACCTTTTTAAACCCTCTAAACCTCCTTATTACTTGGA
Organism: Microcaldota archaeon; assembly: GCA_023247345.1. GTDB lineage: Archaea > Micrarchaeota > Micrarchaeia > Anstonellales > Bilamarchaeaceae > JAGVWJ01. Next base: position 462 of record JAHFGR010000135.1, read on the forward strand.
CGGCCATAGGGGCTTGGTTCACCCGATCCCATCCCGAACTCGGAAGTTAAGCAAGCCTCCGTTTCCAGTCGTACTGTGCTCAGCACGGGAGCCTGGAAAAGCTGTCCGCCTTTATTATTATGAGATCGAGAGTTCCATTTTTATTTTCTAATAGTCTAAAATTTAAAGGAATATTTATATAAGTAAACTGTAGATTGAATTTTATGAAGTCTAAAATTATATTCTTGAATCTCGCTATAACACTCATAGTTGTTCTGATAATAATTGTAGTATTTAAAAATAAATTTGGTGATTACGAGAGTTATAAGAATGTTAGAAAGGGATATTTAGAAGAAAAGAAATCTCAGGAAATGTATAAGGTATATGAACAATGTGCTTATAATAAGAAATGTCCATATGGTTACTCCTCTATTAAAATAGATTCATTAAATATTCCTGCAGTTTATTATACAGACAGAGTATTATTTTATACTGATAATATAATCTCAGACTGCCAAAATATTCCAAATTTTATTGAGAAATGTGGTAAATCAACTATTATACATGAGAAATTCTTTCAAGTTTTAAAAGAACTTACTAATACAGACTTTAACTCATGTAGCTGGAAACCACCAGTTATCTTTCGTTACGTTTCTAAAGAAGAATTGATAAAATACTGTGGATACAATGCCACTGGATGTTCTGCAGGCAAAATCATATATTCTATAGATAATCAATGGAATGATGACTTTGATATAACTTTTAATGGGAAAATCGAGAGATATAATAACATACGTGGTCAATGCTATAGTTTTCACCACGAGTTAGTTCATTCTTTTCTAAGTTGTCTAAATCTTGATTGGAGTAAATTTAAATATGATCTTAATCATGTGTTTACATTCCCAATACAAACATTTGTGTACCAATATGTACCAGAATGTCATGATGTATATAAATCACAGATTGAATCTTATAAAGAGGGTTTTGTTATTCTAGAGAATAATAAACCTAATCCTCCATTATCTGGTTGGGTTTTTGGAAATTCTACAAAAAATAGTAACTGTCAAACTATGTCCTTTTATATTATTTATGACGAAATTTTGAATAAACAAAATCCTAATTTTATAAAACAAATAACTAGAGAGATGAAGAATAAAAAAATTGATAGTGATACTGAATTAGCAAGATTAATCTATTATGGGTCTGGTAAAAACTATCAAGTCTTAGATTCTTTTAAAGATGCTAATTGTGAGTTTCCTATATAATAAACTTAAACTATAATTTCTCCAAATCTTTCTTGGAATGAATATGCACTTCCTTCTCGCTGCTTAAATGCCCGTTCAGCAGGCCCTTTTCAGCAAGCTGCGGAAATATGTCAGACTCGAGGCTTGCTCCGGAGTATTCAAAAATCTGGGGTTCTGCGACAAAAATAGGCGAAAAGACAAGATAAATGTCGGATTTTTTCGGCTTCTGCGTAAAGTTAAGTACCTTATTGCCTTCAACCCTCACAGTCCCTTTCTCGCTCGGCTTGGAAGATGTGGTGAGCATTATTGTGGCAACTGCATTCTGCTTTATGTGGTCGTTCCACAATTGCTCGATATTTATTTTGTTAAAAATAATGTCGCCATAAACAACCAGGAAATTTGTGTTAATCCTTCCCTTCAGCAGCCTTAAGGAGTCTGCAGAGCCTTTAGACGATTTTTCCTCGATGTAATTTACTTTTACTCCATAGCCTGTCCCGTCCTTCAGCATCTCGAACAGCCTTGTCAGTAAATTATGCCTTGCCACAATGAATATTGTCTTGAAGTTGTTTTCCCTCAGTTTTTTTAATGCCAATTCTATCACAGAGCTGTTTCTTATCCTTGCAGTGGGCCTGTACTCCCCTTTTGAGATGCTTAAATGCCCTTCATCGCCGCCAAGGAGGATAACTGCCGTTTTGTTTCCTCCAAGGGCATTCTTTGCAAGATATTCTATTGCCTGGCTTCTGTTCCTTACATAAATATTGTCGATTATCGAGTCTATGTCCTGCAGTGTCTTCTCATTTATTGTTATTGATATTTTTGTTTTAGGCATTTTGTTATACTTTTTAATAATTAAATCCGTTCGCTTCGCTCACAATAGTTTGTGCTCGGCATCACTTTCCTGCCATGTCGGAAATCATAGATTTCCGAGCATTCCCGAAAACCTTTGGTTTTCGATAATATCGTGATGCCTCGCCAATACATTCAGTGCCATCGAAGATGGTACCTTTTTTGATGGAACTTTTTCGCAAAAAGTTCCTCGTCCTCAAGGGGCGAAACCCTTGGTAGTATAAAGTAGGATAATGGTAAGATATTTAAATAGATTTCTGTTTTCAAAGCCTATGAGGATAGCAGTTGCAGGAGCAGGGTACGTTGGACTGGTTACAGCAGCATGCTTTGCCGAGCTTGGAAATGAAGTGGTTTGTGTTGACGTCGATGAAGACAAAATCAATAAGCTGAACAGCAACATTATTCCAATCTATGAGCCGGGCTTGGAAGAGATGGTTGCAAAGAACAAGAAAGAAGGAAAATTAAGATTTGCATCTGATTTGAAAAAAGCGATAAAAGATTCGGAAATCATATTCATCTGTGTCGGAACCCCCCCGAAGCCAAATGGCGAAGCTGACTTAAGCTATGTCGAAAATGTTGCGAGAACCATAGCAGAGGTTATGGACTCTTACAAGCTTATTGTTGAGAAAAGCACAGTTCCAGTCCAGACTGGTGAGAAAGTTGCAAAATCAATAAAAGCGCATAACATGCATGGTGTTGACTTTGATGTTGTAAGCAACCCGGAATTTTTGAGGGAAGGAAGCGCTGTGAATGATTTTATGCATTCTGACAGGATAGTGGTTGGGTGCGAAAGCGAAAGGGCAAGGAAAATCATTGAAGAATTGTATTTGCCGTTAAAAGCGCCGATTATTTTTACAGACATAAAAAGTGCTGAAATCATAAAGCACGCATCAAACTCGTTCCTGGCAACGAAAATATCTTTCATCAACGCAATAGCAAATATCTGCGAAGCAGCAGGCGCTGATGTTGAAAAGGTAGCGGATGGAATGGGCTTTGACAGGAGAATAGGAAGGTCTTTTTTGAATGCAGGCATAGGCTACGGCGGCTTTTGCTTTCCAAAGGATGCTGAAGCTTTTATAAGAATATCAGAAAAGCTTGGATATGATTTTAAGCTGCTCAAAGCAGTGCAAGAGATAAACGACATCCAGAAAAAAAACTTTATAAAAAAAATAGAAAAAGCC
>JAHFGR010000136.1 GCA_023247345.1 Microcaldota archaeon
GTTTTGACTGAAGGAATTTCATGCAAAAAAGGTGACAATATGGCTGAAGGAAAATTTCAAGATGCCAATGCATCTAACGCTGCGCAAAGAGCAAAAGAGGCAATTGGAAAATTAGATTTTAATGGAGCCAGAACAGTAGTTTTTAGTATACTGGCAGAGAATCTTCCAGAAGCAACGCGCTTTGACATAGTTCATGCATTCGCAGATAAATTCAAGCTTAAGGCGTTAGAAGAAATCAGAAAAGAAATAATATTGGTAGGAATGGGGCATGATAGCTTCAGTGATCTTGAAAAAAAAGACCAAAGAAGATTCGGTTATATGAAAACGCTTGCTTATGGGCTAGCACTTTTTGGTGACAAAGGCTTTGAAACTGCTGTTGATCTTGTAAGATCAGCAGGTAGGATGACTACAGCATTTTTTGTCGGAAGCAACCCATCTATCTTATACGGTATCACAACAACCGCGGTTTACATGCTATTGAATAATAATCTAATAGACAAAGAAAAAGCACTGCGAGTTCTTAGTAGTAATATTCAGGATTCCGATACCGGTATTTCTGAAAAAGGAATATTTATTCGCTGGGCAATTCGCATAAAACCAGTAGTTGCATGTGATCTGAGTAGATCTATGGCTGGTGATTCTAAAGCAACTGAATTAATTAATTTACACCTTAGCAATGAGCTAAGAGGCAAGGTACCATGTACTATATCTAAGTGATTAAGATGGCATTTAAGCAAGTAGTGCAGGAGGAACACTTTCAAAAAAACGTTGAACAACTCAGAACAGTTGAACAACGTGCTCAAATATTGGAAAAAACACCAAGACCATTAACAAGGGACCAGCAACAGTTTTTGGATGCTTACAGTGCTTACAGACCAGCAGTACAACAACTGATAAAAATAGCAGATATCGCATCTTCTAACCAGCAAAACATTGATCAAATGAGGCTTGAGTTAGAATCAAACAAACCAAGTCGGGCAAAAGAGGTCTTTAGCGGAACAGTTGCGGGTGCAGTTGGAGCACTTTCTCTTGTAGGCCATCCTTTTGTTCAGTTGTATGAATTTGCAAAGGGAAAAGAGGTAGTAACGCTAAAAGACACGGCGGAAGTAATGGGTGAGGCAGGTAAATATTTAAGAGGCGAACAAACACAAGCTTGGCAACAGGCTACAGTTGTTGCCATAGTTGTTGATGCGAAACTAGATAATTTCTATGGAGCATATAATAAAATGGTTAATAGTTTTATCTCAGGCGATCCAATAACGCTTGGAAAGGCAAAATACGAGCTTGCAAGCGCGGCTAATGAACTAAAGGATGCAAGTAAAGCACTATCTGATCTAGGATATAAATATAAGGCAGAGTTAGAGGAGCTTAGCGGATTTTTTGATGTTTCAAAAAAATTTTTAAAAGATGCTGCAATAGAAGTTGCCATCACCCTAGCTTCAGTAAAAGCATTAGAGCTCGTTGGTAAGGGTGCACACCATTTCTTGCCCAAAGTAGCAGAAAAAGTAGGAGAGAAATTAGGTGCAATTACGGGTGGTGTGATTCGTGCAGAAAGCGTTATGTTAGCAGGTGAAAGAGCTGTGCAGGGGGTAGTTGCCGCAGAAAGATGGGGTCAAAGAGCGCTTCGTGCAAAAGACGCTTATATTTCAGCGAGAGAGATAGATCATGTTGCACATGAAGAATCCGATGTTCATATAGAGCTTATTGCCATGCGTTAGATAGCTTTAAATATTTAAATATCTCATTGGATAGCATGGTCGAATTAAAAAGAACTATAAAATGTTCAAATTGTGGAAGCGAGGCTAATTTTTACTTAACTACAGATACCGCGATTAGCGAGCTTTTATTGCATGGCAGGTGCCAACGATGCGGCAATAGCATGCAGATAAACTATAACCTTATAGACCAGAATCAAGCAGCGCAGAGCAGCGGTACGCAAACAAGTTCTACTGCATCTTCTTCAGAGCAAGTAGTAAATTTGGATGAAACGCTATTTGGTACAGAAGAAATGTCAAGCGATGCGCTACGAGATATTATTGAAGATTAGGTAATAGTCGGTTTAAATGGACTGGATCTTTATTGCTATTTTTAGTTATTTTTTATTTGCTCTTGGGAATATTTTTGAGAAAATTCTAAGAACAAATCATTTACAAAGTCCATTTAGCCTGCTTTCTCTTTCAGGAATTTCTAGTATTATAATGATAACATTATTACTGGTATTTTTTCCAATTGATCTTGGAAGCATTTCTCTTGTTGTGCTTGGGATTTCTGGCGGGATATTAAGCTTTGCCGGATTTTTGCCATTTCTTATTGCGCTCAAAAAAGAAGAAGCCTCGCGTTTGGTTTCACTTTGGAGCCTTGCACCGTTAATCACCTTTATCTTGGCATTTTTTATCCTGCAGGAGCGTCTGCCGGAAAACTTTTATCTTTCCTTTGTCTTTATATTTGCAGGAGGTATCCTAATTTCTTTTAAGGATTTAAAAGGAAATTTCTCAACTTTTGCTTTTCTGATGATGTTTCTATCAAATATACTATACTCGATATCCTTAGTCATTATGAAGTACGCATTAAATTTTTTCGATATTTTTAGCGTCTTATTTTATGGTGCGATTGGGAATGTGCTATTTATATTATTCTTTTTTATTGGAGAAACCCGTTCTGTTATTATAAAAGATTTGAAGAAAATAAAGCAAAGGGGCATCATAGTTGCGTATTGGTTCGTTGTTCTAATCGCATTTTTTCTTTATTACCTTTCAGTGCAAAATGGCCCAGTATCAATGGTTGCCGTATTGGGGGGCGCTCAGGGATTATTTGTATTTACATTAGCGCTTGCGTTTTCTCATTTCTTTCCTCATATCCTTAAGGAGGATACAAAACTCGAATCAATTGCGATTAAGATAATTTCTATTTTGCTAATGTTTGTTGGTCTGTATTTTTTACAAGGCTAAACAATTTTTGTTAATTCAGCAGCGCTTTTCAAAATAAAATCAGGACGCGCGTTTTTTGGCAGCTTTGCTATTTCTGATTTTTTTGTTATCCCGCTTAATACCAAAGCGCATTTTATGCCAAGCTTTTTTGCCGCTTTCAAATCCGTTTCGTAGTTATCTCCAACCATCAATACTTCATTTTTCTTTAACTTATTATCGTCTAAAACAGCTTCTATCAAATGCGGTTGCGGCTTGCCGATTACTATCGGCCTTTTTCTTGTTCCGTATGCCAGAAATGCTGCAATAGTTCCGCTGCCTGGCAGTAAGCCTGCGTCAGTAGGATAAACTCGATCTACATTTGATGAGATAAAAACAGCGCCATTGTAAATTGCGCGGAATGCTTTAACTAGTTTTTCAAAATTAATGTGCGGATCTAAACCAGTGGCAACAACATCTGCGTTCTCACTATCAACTACCCTCAACCCTATCGATTCTACCTCTTTTTTTAATCCACCCTCGCTTATTACATAAACTTTTGCTTTCGGATAATGGTGCTGGATATAGCTCGCGGTTGCATAAGCAGTATTATACATTTCGCGGTCAAGGCATTTTATTCCCATTTTTTTAAGTTTCTTTGCCTGCTCGCCTCTCGTGCGCATGCTCGCATTCGAGATGAAAAAAATTCCCAGACCGCGATCACGCATCTTAGATATTGCTTGCGGTACGCCGTTTATTACTTGCGAGCCGCGATACACTGTGCCATCCAAATCAAGAA
>JAHFGR010000137.1 GCA_023247345.1 Microcaldota archaeon
TAGTTACTCTTGCACCATCTGGTATCGAACTTACGTCTACATAACCAACTGGAGATAGAGTCTTGCTAATCACTAAAAACAGTAGAAAAAAAGCCCCGGTTACGAAAATAACTTTTTCTGCCATCTGATCACCAACTTAATATAAAGAAATAACAATATAAATATTTATAGCATTAGTTTAATATAATCGGGCCCGTAGCTCAGCCTGGACAGATCGGCAGCCTTCTATGAAATCCCTTTTAGAATATAACATATTTCTTATGTTAAAAGGGGTTTCGACCCCAAAACAGGGCTTACTTGTTTTGGTGTTTTTTTTGAAGGAGCGGTTTTTGGCCGCTTTTTCTTAAAAAGCGGAAAGCTGTAGGCCATGGGTTCAAAACAGTTTCCAGTCTCGAGTTTTCGGTCATGCTCGCACGACCCGGAGCGAAAAACTGGAAATTGTGATTGTCCCATCGGGCCCGTTTTTATTTTAATACGTCTTTAAATTCTTTTTCTATTTAATTATCTCTAAACTAATTATCTAGATACAATTAGACAAGGTGATTTTTATGGATTCAAAAATAAAACAAATAATTGAGATGATCGAGCATTTAGTAAACGATACTACTATCCCAAAAAATATTAGGAAAGTATTAACAGATGCAAACGAGCGACTTAAAAGCGTGGAAGACGCAAATGTAAAGGTAAGTGCTGCAGTATATCTGATCGAATCAATAAGCGACGATATTAATATGCCATCGCACGCTCGCACGCAGATATGGGGAGTCATCAGTGCGCTCGAAGGACTTAAAAATCAATAGCATTGGGCAGTGAGCAAATGCTGGAAAAATTAATGGAAAAAGGAATAAGGCTTACAATCGAAGCAGAAGAAGAAATAAAAAAAAGTGACGTTCAAGAAGAAATTATCCAGGAATTAATAAATTTAAATAAACTATTTATATGTAAAGAAGACGTCGAAGGAATATTACATAAAAAAACAACTGGAACTTCAGCGCAAATTCAAGTAGAGGTCAGACAAGCAACTTTTTTGCCAATTGCAAAAGAACATGCTGCTGACATCAACGTTATGCATACTAGAGATGTTACTGGAAAATCTCGCGGGCGAGGCGAATTAGAAGATTTTGTAAGCTATTTTAGAAACAGATATGAAAAGCTAGCGAGGTTGCTAAGAAGCAACAGCAAATTCGCTAGCGCAGACCTAAAAGATATCAAGAGGTATGTTAATGAAAAAGTGCGCGTAATAGTGACTATTTCTGATAAAAGAGAAACTCAGAAGGGCAATACTTTATTCGAACTCGAGGATTTAACTGGCACCTTCAAGGCAGTGGTATCATCAAATAAATTTTCAAAAGAAAAGGAGCAGGTTTTTGAAAAATCCAAGGAAGTTCTTTTGGATGATGTAGTAGCTATTTCTGGGCGCGTGCTCGAACCGTATATAATTGTCGATGACATAGAATGGCCTGACTTGCCTGTTTTGCGCGAGCGTAAGCTTATAGAAGAAGATTTGGCAATTGCGTATATCTCAGATCTTCATTTTGGTTCTAGATATTTTCTTGATCATTATTTAGAATCATTTATCGACTGGTTGCATGGCAGAGGCGAGGAGCGGGAGCTTGCTAGCAAAGTTAAATACATCGTTGTTGCAGGGGACATTGTAGATGGCATAGGTGTTTATCCAAATCAAGAAAAAGAACTGGTAGTTAAGGACATTTATAAGCAATACCAAATGTTCGATGATTTTTTAGAGCGCATTCCTGACTACATAAGTGTAATTATGGCGCCAGGAAACCATGACGCTGTTCGCAGAGGTGAGCCAATGCCTGCTATTCCAAAAGATCTTGTAAAATCAGAAATTGTGCGCGTTGGCAATCCTAGTTGCGTTGCTATCGAAGGCTTAAAGCATCTTATTTATCACGGAACTTCGATGGATTCGCTTATCGCCGCTTTACCTAATGCCAGTTACAATCATCCAGAAAAGGTCATGGTAGAATATCTTAAGCGAAGACACCTATCACCAATTTACGGGGGCAATTTAATAATTCCAGAAAAAGTCGATTATTTTGTAATCGAAGACGAGCCAGATGTTTTGCATTCAGGTCATGTTCATAAAAATGGGTATGCGCTTTATCGAGGTACACTTGTAATTAATTCTGGCACTTTCCAAGATAGAACCGAATATCAGATAAAACAAGGACATGTGCCTACGCCAGGTGTGGTGCCTGTTTACGAAGCAAAATATGGTCGATTAAAAAGTATCGATTTCAAAATCAGTTAAACTACTAATTTTAGTAAAAGTCATAGGGCGATCATAAAAACCAAACCTAGATAAATCATTTATGAAAATTTCGGATGTTGGTTTGTTTATAACTACTGAGCTCCCTTCTCTAACATAATTGTCATCGTTGTCTTTAGTTAATCTTATGACATTTGTTCTATTCCCTAATGAGATTACAGCTAAGTATGTGTCTATATCAATTGCCCGGCCATCTAATCCCAAATACCAGCCTCTATATATTCCTGGTTTCACTCTGTGTCTGTTTAATCTTGGCAATAGCTTTCCAAGCAAGTATTGAAGTTTCATTGAAGAGACAAGTGCTACGTCGATAATACCAAGGACAGAAAATAAAGGCGGAGAATTATGGTAAGCTTGTTCTACTAACGGTTCTTGTCTGGCCTTAGGTGGTTGCGGTACAGCTCTATGAAAAACTCTTTTTATAGTTCCGTTCATTCAACGCAGTCCCCGTGATCACAAATTAGTTTTCCTTTATGAAATATTTTGCCACCAAGCACGCTTCCATATTTAACTTCTTCGTACTCTCCATTAAGATGCAGTTCTCCGCCATTCATAAAATTGCCAATCTCGAATCCTGCGTTTCCGTTAATTATTATTTTTCCTCCTTCCATATATTCTGCAAGATTATGAGTCACGTTTCCGTTTACTATTATTTTACCTCTTTTTATTCCGGATCCAACAAATATTTCTGCATTTCCGTTTAATGTTATGCAACCTCCTTTCATTTCAGCCCCAAGATTACTGTCAACATCTCCATTCACTATTACATGTTTTGTATTTTGATAACCGAGCCCATAAACCTTCTTTGTAAGATGGTTTAGGTGCAAAACATAGTTTTTGTCTTTTCCTTTGTTTACTAAAGCACTAAGAAATAGTCCTGCTTTAGTTCCAAAATATTCTTCGTGTTCAAATTCGCAAAGCGCTAGGCTGAATTTTTCTACATCCTCAGCAGAATATTTTAGATTTTTTATTAATTTGCACATTGCCTTATAATTATGCGGATATGGCATTATCGAAAAATTTCGATCTTCAATCCATTGAAATTTCCCCCATGCTTCCTTTAGTTGTATTAATGCTTCATCTTCCTTAACATCAGTTTTTCTGGCATCATGCCTTTCTTCTTTCTTATATCTGTCAAATATTCTATCCGCTGCTAATTCTGGAGTAATTCGAGTTCGCCTTCCTACCTTTGTTTGTGTCAGCATTTTACTCAATGAAATTATGATAGAAAATGTTTAAAAATGAATTTATTTGTTTAGATACATTTAAAAATATCATTTTCTATAATATTTTTGGTGATATTAATGGATGAGATAGAAGGAACAGTAAGAAGGTGGGGTTCTTCATTTGCAATAGTAATTCCAAAAGATGTGGT
>JAHFGR010000138.1 GCA_023247345.1 Microcaldota archaeon
CGAATTTTCGAGGAAGAGGCAAAAAAAGACAAAGTTACTTACTTAATTCAAGGAACTATTGCACCGGATTGGATCGAGAGTGGCGGCGGTGTGCGTGAAAAAATAAAAAGCCATCATAATGTTGGCGGCTTACCAGAAAAAATGCACTTGAAACTTTGTGAGCCTTTGCGCGAACTTTACAAGCACGAGGTACGCGAGGTTGCAAAAAAACTTGGTCTGCCTGAGTATATTTATGCTAGACAACCATTTCCAGGGCCTGCGCTTGCAGTGCGTGTTGTCGGCAATGTAACAGAAGAAAAAGTAAAAATATTGCAAAATGCAGGCTCAATAGCTGAAGAGGAAATAGAGAATGCTGCTAAGGCGGGTAGCATTGAACTTCCGTGGCAATATTTTGCTGCATTGCTGCCTGCAAAAGCTGTTGGTGTGAGAGGAGATGAGCGCGCATATCAGTATATAATAGTTATTCGCGCAGTGCGCAGTTTAGACGGAATGACTGCAAATTTCTCGCAAATAGCATGGCCAGTTTTACAAAAAATTTCAACCAGAATTACGAATGAAATAAGAGATGTTGGCAGGGTAGTTTATGATATAACTAATAAGCCACCGGGTACGATAGAATTAGAATGACTATTGCTGAGCACTTTTTGGAGCTACTGATCTAGGAGACTTGGCTATATCACCTAAAAAATCTGAGAAAACACTAGCTAATCGATCTAAAGGAAATCTAACACTAGCAACAGCTCCTGCGCCAGATTCATCATTAAACCTAGCAACGACTGCCTGCGCATTTTCACCGATCTTAAGTGCAAGTCCACCTTTTACTGCGCCTACCGAACCAACAAAACATCCTTCAGAGCTACAATTAAGATTACTTCTTAGTCTTTCAAAGACAGTAGGAACAGGATATGTGATTGCTGCCAACTTAACTGGAACTAGCGCTTCCTTTCTCAGTTCCTTTTTATCTTCTTTTTCCCTAAATACTTCTCCCATAGAACCACTTATAAACATCTTTGGCAAAGTTATTTTATATAGTAGAATTTATAAGGATTGTGTTAATTTAAAAACGCTTCTAGGCTAAGTATATTTATGCCAGATTATAATATTGAACAAGCAAAAGACTTATTAAATTCCGAGCAATTTAAGGAAGCAGCGACAGCGCTAAATTCGCTAATCGGAAAAAACAAGGAAAATGACGAGTTATGGTATTTGCGAGGTTTGGTATCATTAAAGCTAAGAAATTATGAAGCGGCGCATGAATGTTTTGAACATGCTCTGTGGATAAACAAAAAGGCCGAATACTTTAAAGTAAAGGGAATGGCGCATATGGAAATGTACGAATTCGAAGAAGCAGTAGAACAGTTTGAAAATGCAGTACAACTCAATAAAAAAGATGCAAGTACATTTTTTTATATCGCAATATGTTATATGTTCCTGAAAAATCCACTAGGAAAGGAAAATCTAGAAAAGGCGTATTTCCTAGATAAGAAGAAGACAAAGACTTTGATAAAAAACTTCTATTCTATCTTTTTTAAAGAAGGACAAGGAATTAATCAAAAAATAAAATCGGAACTAGGTAGGAAAATAGAGAGCATATCAACGTAACGCACTGCTATAAGCTCTAGGCAATAAGCTTTATGCTATAAACAATAGGGTTTAGGCCTTACTGCTTCTACCCTATTGCCTCAAACCTCCGGCTTACAGCCGTTCTCACTCTTGCTTCCAGCCTACTGCAATTTCTTATTCATCTCAACAACCCATCTCTTCTCATCAATAAGCTTAGCATCTATTTTCTCAACAAGATCAGTTAGGAACAGATTTGCAGTTTTATCACGCCATGTAACCTTTTGCTTTTTTAGCTTTTGAAAGTATTCGTAATTAGCTAAGAGAAGATGCTCGCATTTTCTCTCCATTTTTCGTCTTTTTCTTGCTGCTTCTTTTAGTTTTTTTTCTACTTCGCTCTGAGCATAAATGCCACGACCTCTCAATTTTTCAAATTCAGTCCTTTTATCAGCTTCAACTTGTTTGAATTTCTTTAATTTTGAAAGCAAACGATCTAATGCATAGAATATGAATGGTTCATTAAGTAGAATTAACCACCCTTTTCTTCTTAATTCTCTATTTTTTCTCTTGATTATTTCTAAAACTTCATCTTTATCTAAATCAGTCTTTAGTTCAGCTTTTAAAAAGGGCCAAGTAGCTATGAGTGATTTTCTATCAATTCTACCAACCCATTTTCTTAAAAAATCTTTTACATCTCTTAACTGCTTCCTCTGCTCTTTTAGTTTTGCAAGTTCTTGTTGACATGCGGCATGATCAAGTTTTTTAAAATCTAGTAGCCACTCGATTTTTTCTATAACTTTTCCAAGGGATTGGTCCTCTTTTAACATTTGAAAAAAATTAGGGAAGTGCTTTTTTAATAAAAAAAACTCTTGCAAATGCTTGTAGATGTAATCAACTGACATAGACCAGGTTTTTCTTATGTCTTTTTTTACCAAATTCATCTGATCCTTTATGTCTCTATCCAGAAATAGTTTGTAATCCTTATCTAATTTTACTAATTTCTGCTCCAAATCACGCAAACTGACAGAGGATTCTTCTAAATAGTCAACTAGCATAGTTACCATTACTCTGGCTTTGCGCCATGCTTATAGTTTCTTCCTTAATCGATAAAACTCTTCCTGCATTTTCAATGCATCGAACTCTTGTTTTGGGCTTTCACAAATTATCGTTCCGCTATACCCATTCTCAGCAAGAACTTTGATTAGTGGTTTGTACGGAGGCTCGTTATTTGTTCCAAGAGCAAGATGATTTCGCTCGCCTTTATCAGTGTAATTAACTTCCTGGAATTGAAAATGAAAGTGCCTTACATAATCGCCAAGCTGCTTTTCAAGCAAGGCAAAAAGTTTTTGATAATCCAGCTCGGTTTTTAATGGAAAATCCTGTCTGGCAACTAAATGCGAGCAATCAATAACTGGTTTTATCAGATCTATTTCATTTGCCAGTCGTAACACTTCTTCTAAGCCACCGAACTGTGATTTCTTGCCAACGTTTTCTGCGCCTAGAAAACATTTTATTTTTTCCTGCTTCAGTTTTTCTGCTATTTCTTCGAAGCGCTTTTTGGCAATTTTGTATGCTTCTTCTTTACTAAGTTCTTGATAATAACCAGGATGAATCGCTGTTATACTACCGCCAGCAAGATAGGTCATTCTGGCCGCATCATAAATATATTTGAAGGAATTTTTTATTGTCTCTTCTTTGTTCGAACAGAGGTTTATAAAATAAGGAGCGTGCGAACTTAGAGACATGTCGAGTTCTGTTGCGGCTTTTTTTATTTCAGCTGCCTGCTCTTCTTTCATGCGAACTCCACGCACGAACTGCATTTCCATTGCCTGCAAACCGAGCTCTGCGCAACAGCGCACACCGTCTAAGGTGCTAGTTCCTTTGCATTGGATAGGGATTCCTGCTGGACCAAATCGAATTAGAGACTCAATTGACATATTCTAACATCGCACGAAAAATAAATAATTATTTGCATTTATGAGATGTCTCATCGCAAACTTCGCCGGAAACGCAATCCTTATCGCCCGAGCATAAACCGACTTTTGCTTTGCAAGCGTGCACTATTCCATCGCATACTTCCCATGCACCGCAGTCATTGTTGCTA
>JAHFGR010000139.1 GCA_023247345.1 Microcaldota archaeon
GCAGAAGAGCTTGCAAAGAAAAAGGCAGAGTTTGAAAAGGTTGCTAAAGCAATTATTGCCGAGATGGCCGGCAAGCCAAGAGGAGAAATAAAAGTAAAGCTTGTGGCTGCAGGCATACCAGACGATATGATAAAGGAGTTATTGCCAGTCGAAGGGGCAGCAGCAGCTCCAGGAGCCGCGCCTGCAGCAGGAGCGGCAGCGCCTTCAGCAGAAGCAAAGAAAGAATCTCCGAAGAAGGAAGAGAAGAAGAAATAATATTTCTTACAATTTATTTTTTAAATTTTTATTAAATGCACTTTGTCCATATACCTATAATCTCTATTTGGCATTCTCGTCGGGTTGATGAATTCCAAATGTATTGCCCTCAGTGTCGAGGAAATAACCCTGCCATGCCATCTTGGGAATCGCAAACTTCGGCATAGCTACCTTACCGCCAGCCGCCTTTATCTTTCTTGCCGTTTCATCAAAATTTTCAACCTGAATAGTGCACACAAACGCATTTGCGCCGCATTCTTGAAGCGGTGCTTTTGCCGGGCGAGGCAATAAGCCGCCGTTAATCCCAAGCTCTTTGCTGTCTTTTTCTGCAGTCATAACCATCCAGTAATCCATTGGGCCACTCCATTTTTCTATTTTCCAGCCGAATATTTCTCCGTAAAATTTCGCTGCACGCTCTGGCTTTTCCGCCTGAATCTCAAAATGTACAACTCTGTTCATAGTTCCACCTCGGTTATTATTATAAAATCGTAGGGCGAATACCCACTGATTTATCTGTGGGATGAAGCCCGTCGCCTCTTTCTAGTATTTGTGCGAGAGGCGGGAGCATGTTAAACAATAATCATAATTATGAGTAACATTACCCATATTGAAAATAGAGTTAAAGCAAATTTTCTTTTCTTTTTGATTAACATTACTAACGAAGTTAATAATAACCCTCCAACAAAAAATAAACCAATTATTAATCCAATTTCTCCTTTTGTTAAAGATTCTTCAACTTTAAATCTATAGTATAGGAATGGTAGTACAATAATCAGCAAATAGATTATGAAAACAAACCACCCAGAACTATTATAAAACGCTTGATTAATAGACCTTAATATATCTTCAAATCTAATACCAATTCCTGCATTTACTATTTTGCCTTTAATATCTTGTTCTGTAGAAGTTACTTTGTACCATCTTTCTGAATCAAAACTTGCTGTTTTATCGATTTTTGAAGAATCTAAATTAATATGTAAATTTGTAGGTGTTCTAATAAAATATTTCTGCTCGGTTATTGGATATTTATATGAATTTACTATAGATGTTGGATAAAAAAATTGGTTAGTTCCTTGAAATTTCATATTTACCAAAGTCCCATTCAGATTTGAATTAATACTAGTTACTGAATTTATTAATTCCTGTAAAGGGTTTCTACATGAACCCTCAATTAAATCCCTAATCTCCATGTAACTAAATTCTGTTTTTTCTTGCAGTTTTTGTTTAACTCTTTCTGTCTGTTCTGGGCATAATTTCAATTGGTTTCTTAAATCTGCACTTAATGCACTTGGAACTTTTAGATATAATACAGCAACATAATAATTATTATACTTTGTTACTAATTCCTGAACTTTCCCAGTTAAAGTTATATTAACAGTTTTTACAAATTCTTCAAGGGTATCCATTGATTTTACATCATAAATATCCAAACTTCCACCCTCAAATTCAAAGTGAGCAATTGGTCCTAAACCCCTAGCACTTTTACTTATTGCCCCTATAGAACCAGACATAGTTCTAGTAAAACCAATTCCAAGACCCAAAATTCCATTTGATAAGTAAAAAACTGAAGAACTGCTATACTCAAAATCCTTACTTACCTTTTTAATTAATCCAGAAAAACTTTGTTCAGTAATGTGCTTTTCAGCAATATTTATTTTATAATCTTCTAGAAATTGTTTTGCCGGCATTGTTTTGCCTTCAACATTGGATGGAATTCCATCAATTGGAAAGACAATTGTAACATCATAAGGCTCATCCATGGAAACCATTCTAAAAAAAGGCATTTCGTTATAGGTATTTTTATCTTGTATGTCTATCATAAGATATGCTTGAGTTTCTTTTAAAGCATTGAACACCTTCATATCAGATAGTGCTAAACCGCATCCGCATGCATTGACTGTTGGAACAAAAAATAATCCGAGTAAAAGTATAGACAAAAATGAGATAATAAAATTCACCTTATTCATGTTTGATGATAATAAAATATCTTCTATTTAAGGTTTGTGCAAGTTTTAGGAGCGGCGTGACCACCTCGCTTTGAAGGTAGTTGCTTGCATTGTTTTGGGTTCTCGTTGAGCAAACCATACATTAAACTTTTAGCTGATAAGCGACCTCGAAGAGGGAAAAGTTTAAGTTAAATGGTTTGCGTGAGAAACCCCCAGCTTTAGCTGGATTTATTTTGGGAGTATGTCATTTTCTGCCGACTCTTCACTTTTCTGAAGTTTTCGGTTTATTTCCCGTCATATGCCCGCTCCAAAGTTTTAATATCAAACTTCTTCATTTTAAGAAATGCTTGAGTAACTCGCGCAATCTTCTCCTTGTTGCCGCTTGTCATCATTTTATTCATGATGCTTGGAACGATTTGCCACGACACACCATAAATATCCTTGAGCCACCCGCACTGCTCAGCCTCAGGAACCGCAGATAATTTTTTCCAGTAATAATCAATTTCTTCTTGAGTATCGCAATTAACTACAAATGATATGGCTTCATTAAAAGTAAATTCATGTGGTAGCGAACTATCCATTGCCATAAAATTCTGTCCACCCAATGTAAATCTAGAGTGTTTGATAAACCCTTCTTTGTCGCCATCATCTTTCGCGTAAGGAACAACCATCTCAACTTTAGAATTTGGAAATATATTTGTGTATGTCTCGATGGCATCTTTTGTTTTACCCGCCATGTCTTTTGTAAACATAAGAAAGGGGGTTATTTTTTGTTCCATCTTATGATATTCGCTCCACGATAGTTGCCACGAAAGTCCATACTTATCTTGTAACCATCCGTATTTATGCGCCCACGGGTAGGTGTTGTAAGCCATAAGTGCCTTACCTCCTTCAATCAATTTATTCCACACCGCTTCTATCTCTTTTTCATTATCAAATACGACAAAAAATGATATCGACGGGTTGAGTTTGAAATACGGTCCTGCGCTAATAGCCATAAATTCCTGCCCCGCAAGATCAAACGTAACGACATCACAGTCTCCAGAAGGTGTACCGGTAATTGTCGTTACATTTTTAACCTTTGAATGCTCAAAGAGAGAAGTATAGAAAGCCGTAGCTTCTTTTGCTTCCTTATCAAACCATAAATGTGGGGTGATTTTTTGCATATGCTCATTTCCTTTTCTTCATTTCTTCCGGCATTTTACTTTCGTTCATATAGAATGCTTCCCACAGATGCCCGTTAATATCTTCAAATGCTCGTCCGTACATCCATCCATGGTCTTCCGCTTTTCTGGTTTCTTTTCCGCCTGCAGCTATGACTTTCTTTATCATTTCATCTACTTTTTTTCTGCTTTCAACAGACAGTGCCAGAATTGCTCCTGCGCTTTTTTCAGCATCATATATTTTCTTTTTTGTAAATCGCTTGAAAAATTTTTCAACCAGGAGCAT
>JAHFGR010000140.1 GCA_023247345.1 Microcaldota archaeon
TTCGGCTTATCTGCTGTTTTTCCAATTTTTTTATAAAATTCAATTTTGATTATTGCAACGTGCGAATTAGCGAGCAGATCGCTTAGCAAACGAACAGGCACGAGCCCGCCGCGTGATACACCAACAAGTACGTCTGGTTTGTAATCTACAACTTTACGTGCTAATCGCTCGCACAATGTAATTATCATGTCCCAAGTCAAATACAACATCTTAATCTTCATAAAATCAAGATAAATTTAAAAACATTAGTTAATAATAAACTTTCTCCCCATAAAAAATAAAGAGCGACCAGATAAAATGGCAGTAATAGAAGAACTAGCAATAACATTTCTTTTCCTAGTTGCAGGATTCTTAATAGCAATGCGACTGCGCTTACCACCAGTTGTAGGTCTATTATTAGCTGGCGCAGTGATAGGACCGAACGGATTTGCGCTTATAAAACAAAGCGAAACAATTAACTCGTTCGCGGACATTGGCGCAACTCTATTGCTATTCGTAATCGGCATAGAATTCAGTTTATCAAAAATAATCAAATTTGGTTTTCGAGCATTATTAATGACTATTGCGAAGCTAGCGATCACCTTTATAGTAGTTTACGAAATAGCATTGCTATTCGGACTAGGCATGATAGAGTCAATGATCTTAGGCGCATTATTTTCAATAACAAGTACGACAATATTTTCTAAGCTAATAAAAGACAAAACTCAAATAGGAAACGAAGAGATAGCGTTATTATTTGCTGTTCTAATATTCGAGGATGTAGTCGCAGTTTTTATTTTAGCATTTATATCTGGCTTACCTGCAACTGGAGGCATAGATTCGACACAATTAATTTTTTCAATAGTGAAATCACTCGCCACTTTGATGATTGCATATATAATTATACAAAAATTCATAACCAATATTTTCGAGCGCATAGCAAGAATGAAGTCTGATGAAACCATGATATTTGCAGCTTTTACTACTGCTGCATTATTTGCCTTGCTTGCAAAGATTATAGGCCTACAACCTTCGATAGGCGCGTTTTTAGCAGGCAGCTTAATAAGTAATCTTAAGGAATTCAAAAAAATAGAAAATACAGTATTACCTTTCGGTGCATTTTTCTCTTCATTTTTCTTTTTATCGATTGGCATGTTAGTAAGTGCGAGCACGATACTAAGCAATTGGCTGCTGATACTAACAATCGTCATCATAAGTATGATTGCAAAGTTCGCAAGCGTATCGATTAGCACTTATACACTGAATAAAAATGGTAAGAGCGCGATATTTGCAGGACTTACAATGCTTTCTGTAGGAGAGTTCTCATTATTAATAGCGAAAGAATCTGCGAAGTTCGTAAAGTTCGATATTGTTGGTTTGGCAGGATCGGCTGTTTTCTTAACTTCATTATTATCAGCTATATTCATAACGACAAAATCTGTAGAAACTAACATATTTAGAACAATAAAACCGAAAACACGAGATGATGGCAGAAGATTTGCTGCTTATCTTGGCAGAATATTAAAGGAAATTGAACCTGGTGGCGGGCTCTTCAATGTTTATATAAAAGAATTAAAAAATCTGGTAATTTACGCTGCTACTTTCATAATAATTAACGGTGCGCTTTTCTTGATGGCAACAATGTTAGAAAGCTTCAATATAATAAATTTTTCCCAGGGTCTGCCATTTATTATTAGGGCTATACTGCATATGATCACATTCGTAGCATTTGGTGTAATCGCATTTAAATCATTGGATAATGTTATATCTAGAACAATGACAGTGTTTAGAACCGTTGATAACAGACACATTGAATTGGATAAAAAATTATTTTATAGCGCTATAAATTTAGTAATAACGATGATACTTTTCTTTGTAACTCCATTAATTATATCACTGCTAAGATTACCGGATTTCTTCAGTCATATTACGATAGTACCTTTGATCTTCGCATTGTTGATCGTTTGGGATATAATAAAAACACTTCAAAAAATAATAAGTAATGGGACAGAAATTAAAAGGAGATTCAGATAGTTAGTATGCTCTCGGGCTTCAGTGAGGATAGGTTTATAAACATTTAACTACAAAAAGCCAATCGTAGACAAAGTTTGTCTAATACTTTTCAAGGTGAGGCAATGTCGAAATATGTAATAGCTAGGCAACTTTCTCAGAAAAAAGTTATAACCAATGATGGAGAAGAATTCGGTAGATTAGTAGATCTAAATGTAAATGAAGTTACAGGTAAGATCGAAACACTAGTAGTTGAACCAAATCCAGATAATGGACTTGCAGGTAAAATGCGCAAGGAAGATGGAATGGTTTTAGTACAATACGAAAGCGTTCTCGCAGTCGGAGATTATGTTATAATTGAAAAGAGAAACATGCAATAATTGATAAATATAATAAATTTTTTATTTTTTTTATTTAATTTTATTTTATTAATCTTTTTGAACTAGTTATATTTATGTTGTCATATATAGCTGGCGTCGATGAAGCTGGAAGGGGGAGCGTCATCGGGCCATTGGTTGTTTGCGTAGCATACTGTAGCCGTAGCGATGAAAAAAAGCTAAATAAACTATGCAAAAAGGATTCAAAACAGCTTAGCGCCAAGCAACGCGCGGAAATTTACGAGCAAATCAAACAATTTTGCACTTTCAAATGGGAAGAAATAAGTGCTGTTGATCTTAATGTGATGATGCAGAAAATGAGTTTAAACGACATAGAAGCAAAGGCAATGGCAGAACTAATTAGGAATATAGAAGGAGACATAATGATAGATCTGCCAGACAGATATGCATATACATTCCATAAGAGAATGGAAGCGTTTGGAGTTAAAAAATTTGAAGCGCAACACAAAGCAGATGAGAATTATCCAATAGTTGCAGCTGCGAGCATTTGCGCTAAATTAATGCGGGATAAAAAAATTGCGGATATAACTACGGAGATCGGTAGTTTTGGAAGCGGATACCCGAGCGATGAATATACAATTAAGGCATTGCGAGATAAGGAAATGCGGGCAAAGCTTAAACCATTTATAAGAGAACGCTGGCAAACTTTAGAGAATATAAAACAAAGGAAGTTATTTGAAGGAGAAGAGTAAGCGTATGGCTAAAATAACAGTAAAAAATGAAAACATAACATTCGAAATGCCAGATAGAGCAAAGCTTTTGCCTTATCTAATAAGTAATAGTGCTTTTCCAGCAGGATGCGACGACGGAAGCTCGACAGTTTGCGCTTGTGTTATCTTGCACGGAGAAGAAAACTTAAATCCAAAGACACACGAAGAAATTACAACACTTGCAAGCGCAGGCATGCCAAATTCAAAGCGCAATCGCCTCGTATGCCAGATAATTGTAAACAAAGGCGAAATTGAGTTGGAATATTGAATTTTACTCATTTTTCGGTCGCTTCGCGACCAACATCAACCAACGCCACCCCGAACGCATCGTCGTGCCCGTCGCCCGCATTGACGTTACGCCCCCTGAAGTAGATGTCGTCGACGAGGCGGACCAGAGGCCCCAAATAAGCGCTATCTGATCTCCATAAATATCTTGCATCTTTTTCTGATTCTTCTACTTGTTCACCAATTAGGATTTTTGTTTCTGGATTTATGCGGTACCATCCCTCTGATTTTGTTGGGAATTTTTCTATTAAGCGAACT
>JAHFGR010000141.1 GCA_023247345.1 Microcaldota archaeon
GATTGCAGTAACCAAAGTAAGTGCTTTGCCATCTCTTTGCGCTTCCTCAAATGCGTGAAGATAATTTGTTGACCATTTATGATCTGCATAAAGTGTTCTGCATCTTTCATCCATTGTACCTAATGCACGAACTACCTGTTCTAATTGTCTA
This sequence comes from Microcaldota archaeon, assembly GCA_023247345.1. Classification (GTDB taxonomy): domain Archaea; phylum Micrarchaeota; class Micrarchaeia; order Anstonellales; family Bilamarchaeaceae; genus JAGVWJ01. Next base: position 152 of record JAHFGR010000141.1, read on the forward strand.
ACTTGTTCTATTTCACTTTGATCATCTGGAAGCTTAACTATTGGCAATGGCTCAGAACGAACTTTGGAAGTAGCGAAAGCCTGATCAAATTTTACGCCATCGATATTGTAAAGACCAGCAGATAAAAAGAATGTTGGTAAAACAGACGCGATAGCTCGAATCTCTTCTGCACTAATATTTAATTCATCTTCCTTACCGAGCCTGCGCACAAGAAGCAATAATGGTACTGCATTCCAATCTTTTTGTACGAATTTTTCATCTGAGTCACAATCAAGATCAACTTGTGCATATAGCAACGATGGAATTACTGATAATCCGCCTGTTCTTCCATGGAATATAAGTCTGCCAAATGTTTCTCTTACCTTTTCTTCATTCTCCAAGTTCGCTGGTTCTGACTCTACTACAAAATACATAAGCTTGTTTTGTCGGTTATTATCAGTAGGCGCTTCATAATGCGCATTCAATGTTTTTTCTGCATCATAAGCATATCGATTACCTAGTCCGAGCGTTGCTGCATAAAGCAATGTTGCAACTCCTTTTCTTCTTTCTTCCTGCGGTACTGCAATATGGGCCCAATACATGGAACTCCATTTTTCTGTGGCAATGAAGTTGCCATCAGATACTCCGACTATATTGCCACTCTTGTCTTTTGCAATAACCAGATAATATCTTAGGTGTATTGGATCTGAAAGATCAGGTGCAACTTTTTTATATTCTAAGGTTGCAAGTTTTGGAAAATCAGTTTTATTTTTATCAAGCATAGTCATTAGGTCTCTGGATGGATCAAGTTCATCATGTGGAAAGCACAATCTTAAAATATTATAAGCTTCTAAGAACTCTAGCGAATTATAATCATTAACAACATGATAAGTAATGCCTAGTTCATCTTCTACTTTTTTCAAGGCTCTTTTATCAGCAGATGGGGGCAACAGATCAAATGCACTCTCAATCTGTTCAGTTTGTTCAGAAGAAAGTATAATGCGATTTATATTTTGTCTCGAAGCTTGATACTTTTGGCCTTCTTTTAACCGTTGACCATAAGCAATTGCAGATTCAATGGCTCGTTCATTATTAAGTTTTCCTGTGTCAGATAGTTTCTGCAACCATGCAAAGTAATATGAGATTTCTCGATCATGAAGATCGTTAAGCACAGTTAATACTTCTGATCTTTTCTTAGATTTTAAGTCCTTTTTATTATTTAGAATGCCTATCTCATCTTCCCATCCAGCTGCTTGCCTGCTTCGTTGAGCCTGAATAGATACTAGGGTTCTTTTTAAATTTCCCGGTAATTTATGTTCTAACGCTTTAATTTGGTCCTCGGCCAAATGCCTATGTATTGGCCTAGAACTAGCGACAGTTTCTACTATCGGAGTGCGCGTTGTTACTCTGGTCATTGTGACACCATTTTTATACAGCTATTATAATATATATACCACTATAAATTAATAAATATAGGTTATTTTATACATTTCGCTTCTTATTTTATCTAGGTGGGAAATTTAGGTGAATCAAAATATGAAAGCCGTCATTTTAGCAGCAGGCCAAGGCGTTCGCATGGCACCGCTTACAAATACACGACCAAAGGTAATGCTGCAAGTTGCTGGCAGACCAATTTTACACCACTTGCTCTTAGAACTTAAGAAAGCTGGCATTCGTGATGCAGTAATAGTAGTCCGATACATGAAGGAAAAAATTATTGAATATTTTAAGAATATAGATTTAGGCATGCACCTAAGTTTTGTTGAACAAAGCGCACAGAATGGCACTGCGACTGCAATTTTAGCTGCTGAAAGCAAAGTAGATGATAGTTTTGTAGTTGTTGCTGGCGATATTCTTACTGAATCAGAAACTATAAAAAGCGTTATCAATTCCCATAAGCAAGGCATTACGCTTGCGCTTAAGCAAGTTGAAAACCCGCATGGATATGGTACTGCCCAACTCGCAAGCAATGGCAAGATTAAAGCATTCGAGGAAAAATCTCCAAAACCAAAAAGTAATCTTGCAAATTTAAGCATTTATTGCATGGATTCTAGCATATTCGATCAGATTAAAAAAATAAAGCCAAGCGCTCGCAATGAATATGAAATAACTGATCTGCTCGTAGGTGCAAACGCAGTAATCACTGATGGATTTTGGATGGATGTTAGTTATCCTTGGCATTTATTTGCTGCCAACGAGCATTTGCTAACGCATATGGAAGCACAGGCAGACGCAATAGAAAATTCAACAATTAATGGGAAGATAATAATGGAAAAGGGCGCTAAAGTTTTTGATAGTTTTATCGAAGGTACTAGCTATATTAGCGAAGGCAGCGAGATAGGACCAAACGCATGTTTGCGAGGGTTTAATAGTATCGGCAAGCGCTGCGAGATAGGAGATTCTACTACAATAAAAAACAGCATTTTATTTGACAATGTTAAGGCAAAGCATCTTAGCTATATAGGCGATAGTGTCATCGGAGATAATGTTAATTTTGGCGCTGGAACGCAAATAGCGAACTTCCGCTTTGATGAAAGCAATGTAAACGTGCTCACAGAACGCGGCTGGGTAAATTCTGGAAGGAAAAAGCTCGGTTGCATAATTGGTGATAATGTAAAATTTGGCGTCCTAAGTTGCGTAATGCCAGGCAAGCTTATTGGCGAGAATTGCTGGATAGGCTCTGGTGCTGTTGTCGGACAAAATGTAGACCCGAACACGCATGTTTATATTAAGCAGGAACTAATTTTTGCTAAAGAGAAGAAGGAGATTTAAAAAACGCTAACCCAAACTGACCAAAGAGACTATGACCGACATGGACATTAAATCCCATTGGATCAACTTTGTTAACACTACGAACAATAGGACTAATATACGGAGTACCTTTTCTATCCAGGTGCATAATTTGTTCTGGTTTTTGTTCAGGTAAGGTTCTAGATAACCTTTCTAGAAGTCCTTGATACTCTTCTAATTCTTCGCCGTGCGGAACTGCAATCTGAACATCTCCTCTATAAATTCCATCCTTTCTTGGAAAATCCTCAACTAGATGGATTTTTGCTCCTTTCTTTGATTTCAGCTCATATCTACTATCTCCTGCTTCAAGAATTTCGAAGTCTGGATGCTCAAGAACTAATGCACAGTTAACTTTACCTTGGAATTTCTTTGGGATTTTGAAATAAAGAACATAGGAGTTATTTCCTACGACTTCCAAATTATATACAACCTTCTTTCCAAATGGTTCGTTTGGCGCTTCGCAAACAAGTAATGTCCCTGTGAACATAAAATTTTTGTAAACATTGAGAGATTCTCCAGCTGTAGTTTCGGTTATAATCCTATGATGAACGTAATGAGGAACTATTAATTTCTCTTCTCTTTTGGCTAAAGCGAGCGCTTGAAAGAAATTTAGGCCTTTATGAAATTCGATTATTTCCAATGCCTTCGCTGGAGCCATATCTTTTAACATTTGCCTTGCTT
>JAHFGR010000142.1:0-3115 GCA_023247345.1 Microcaldota archaeon
CAGGTTTGTTTCTGTCTGTGGCATGACGCCTTCCACGCTGTCAATGACAAGGCATACACCGTCAACCGCGCGCATTGCACGGGTTACGTGAAAACCAAAGTCAACATGACCCGGCGTATCTATCAGGTTGATCAGATAGTCTTTACCGTCGAAGTTGAAACCCAGAGAAATGTTTGCTGATTTAATCGTGATTCCTCTCGCCTGTTCCTGCACATCAAAGTCCATGACCCGCTGCTCGCCTGCCAGTTCCTTGCTAATCAATCCTGCCCGGGCCACCAGCGAGTCGGTAAGCGTTGTTTTTCCATGATCAACGTGTGCCACAATGGCCACGTTTCTAATTTGTTCGGTATTATCCATCAATCTCTGGACTTCTTCAACTACAAATTCCTTTCTGACCATTTCTGCTGCACCTCTTAAGAGAGTTCGCTAAAGCGTTTATTAGTAGTATTTCTAACATAATATTCACAACCAAACGAGCTAAAACCTCGGAACATAATCCAAAAGACTTATTTGGTTGTGAATAGATCGAGCCATCTTCAAGAACGAAGTTCTTGGAGAGTTAGTGACTTAAAGAGTCACTAGAAAAACTTATTTGGCTCGGGATATTTCCTAATAAGATAGAGAAATGCGATGGCATTTCGATAGATTTGCCTGAAAAGGCAAACTAAATTAGGTTAGTAATAATTAAGGTAGAAAGAAATATAAATTTACGCTGTTGCGATTGGTCTTTTGCTTCTTCGTAGAAGTCCAATATCTGGCGTAGCCACTTTTATACCTGTTTTAGCCGGTTTTTCATCGAAACCAGCCACTCTTTTAATTCTATTTGTCATCTCATCTCCTGTAACTGTAACTAGAAATCCTCCTATTATTAACCATCTGGACAACTCACGAGTAGCTATAGCTAATAATGACTCTTGTTCCGTTTTGGCTGATTGTAAGAAAGCCGAGAGCGAAACAGCAATAAGGCGTTTTGCATCATCCACGCTAACGTTCGCACCCTTGAAAATTGCTGAATTTATTGCTTTGGCTGCGTTTGCTCGTATTTCTTTGTACTCCTTGTTATCACATACTATTTTTATTAGGGTAGTCATGATGCCTTTAAATTCTTCATAATTTATCATTTCTGCAGAGCAGTTTGTTATCGTAGTTATTGCCTGCATCCTTTCTTCTTTTGGATCGCTTTGTAGTTTAACAGCAGCAGTGCTTAATTCTTGTATCTGTGGATTTTCATCGTTCATCTCAATATCACCATTATTAACCTAATTTAACCTTGTTAACCTAATATCTTCTGTCTGGTCAAAAACTTATTTTACACTTAATTATATATTAAACAACAAAGTATTTATAAACATATGCTTCTGCTTTGCTTGAGTAATGCTAAGCGTTTGATTAATATAGAAAATTAAATTGCTTCTAGATCCAGCTTAGCCCTAACGTGCTGAACGTGCCATTCTTTCGGTTTCATCACGCTTTTTCATTGCGTAGCTGGTCTGCTGGTCACCCTTGCCAGTTGATACTATCTCGTTTGCAAGGCTTTGTGCCATGTTTTTTCCTTTGTTAAAGCTGCCCATTATTGCTGCAAGCGTTATATTTCTCAATGCCATGTCCAGTCGTCTTGTGGCTGATAAATCTACAGCTATCTGGTAACTTACACCGCCATACTGCACGCGTGTTGTATCCTCTCGCGGAGCAGAATTTTCCAACGCTTTGACAAAGATCTGCACTGGATTTTCTTTTGTTTGCTCTGCGACTGCATCAAATGCCGTTTCCACAATACCCAACGCCTTAAGTTTCTTTCCCTGCATTTTACCATGAGTACGAATGACCTTGCCCGAAGTTTTTTCTCCGGTACCACCCCGCATTAACTTGTTCGCGAGTCTTTCAACAATGTTTACGTTCATCTTGCCTAATGGCTTTTTTGCATGTCTGCCAAAAGTGTGCGGCACAGTAATCTCTCTGAATGAAATGACCTGCGCAAGGCTCTTATCATTTATCTGAATGTTTTCAAGTTCGTATTTTCCAAAAAGCTTTTCCATCATTTTTCTACCATCCTTTTTTGTCAATTCATCTCTTGGCCTTTTCTTTTCTTCCTTTTCTAAGCATCTGCAAATCTATGCCGTTCACTGCAACGATTTTGTATCGGACACCTGGCATGGAACCCATTTGTCCGCGTTGCGAACCGCCTAATCCCGCTATAGATATTTCATCGTGTTCGTCAATGAATGTAATCGCCTTATCACGCACTGCGTGGGCGCTAACGACCTTGCCGTTTTTAATAAGTTGGCATTTCACGCACTTAATCAATCCGGAGTGCGGTTGCTTTTGCTCAAGGACTATCTTTTCCAAGACAATGGCGCGCGCCTGCGGCGCTCCTTCTAGCGGATCGAACTTTGCTTTCAGTCTTAAGGTTCTCCTTTTCCATTTTTTACTCAGCCATCGCTGTCCTCTTCGCTTTCGAACTAGATTTCGCCCTGCAAATTCTCCATTAGCCAATAAATCACCAATTATAATTAATGCTAAGTTAATCCTAATCTTTAAGTGCTATCTCAATTGAATAAGAAACTATTACTTGGTGCTAAGAAGGATTTAAAAATATTGATTTTTTGGTTTTTCCAAGAATCAACAAAATTCGTTACGGTCTCTACGTTCTGCCAGAGCATCGAATGGAAACATCTTTCAACAATTACCTCTGATAGCTACTTTCCCAATCCGGCTAGCGCTATCACGATCATTCCGCTATAAATTAAGATCAGCAGGAATCCGAAAAGAATAATCATAAGACGCAGAGAGGAAAAAGTTTGTTTGATTGCATCCATCACTGCCGTAATATCGTTTTTTTGTTTCGAAAGCGTGTCTTTCAATGCAATGATCTTAGTCTTAAACTCCGCCACACCGCTTTGGTGTTTCTTGATATCCTTCGTAATCTCATCGATGCTGCCTGATGCTGTGAGCATGCTGGTGCCAGCATTTTTTATGCTAGTACCATACTGGCCTAGGTTAAGCAATCCGCCAATGCTAATATCTTCAATGCCCTTACCTAGACTATCAAACGCTTGGCCAGTGCTATTTAAAATTATTTTTATTTTTTCTAAAGTTGATCCAAAATCCTCAATCG
>JAHFGR010000142.1:3125-3600 GCA_023247345.1 Microcaldota archaeon
CGATTTATTTAATGTATTAAGTTGTGTTTCGACGCTTCCTACAGCTGTAGTAGTACTATCAAAGATCAACCCAACACCGTTCAATTGCGTTATTATCGGTGTTTCGATGTTTTCCAGCAAAGGGAAAGACAAGAGTACCAATGCAATGGTTCCAAGTATACCTAAGCCACCGATGATAATCGTGATTAGGTATATCGGCGTTTTTATTTTTCCTATTTCTATTCTTAGATCATCGTTCTTGTCTTTCTGTGCTTGCACGTATATTTTTTCCATGATTACTAATAGTTCCAATATATTAAAAACATTATTAAATCAATGAGTCCCTTACTATTATCAAACTATGTTGATTCGGTGGATTTATGAATTCGGTTTTTTTCATTATCGTGACTATTTTAGCCCTCGTATACTCTGCGGTGTCCAGGTTTGTCCAAGACAAATTCATCAACAAAAAGCAAATGGAAGAGGTGCAGGCAGA
>JAHFGR010000143.1 GCA_023247345.1 Microcaldota archaeon
AAATTGAAGTGGCTTTTGTTTTTGGTTCAGTAGCAAAAGGCACTGAAAACCTAGGAAGCGATATTGATGTACTTGTTATTGGTGACATTGATTTTACAGAAATAGTAACCGCTCTTTATTCTGCTCAAACCAGTTTAGGACGAGAGATTAACCCCAAAGTATATTCAAGAGAACAATGGAAGGCCTGTCTAAAAAAACAAGACCCGTTCATCCAACAGGTTTTAAATAATTCCAAACTGTTTATTATGGGGGTTGAGCATGACCTTGGATAATTTGATTGGTATCAGCCTGGAAAAAATAATACCTCATCCAGATGCAATAAAACGGCTTTTGTATGCTGCTGAACGCAATATTGGGGATTCAAAAATTGATTTAGTCAGCGCTGAAAATCGATTTGACGCTGCTTATAAAGCAATCATGCAATTAGCCAATGCAGCACTGCAAGCGCATGGATATCGAACCTTGACTTCCAAGCCAGGCCATCATCAAACCATGATCCAGTTATTGCCTCAGACTTTAGGTACTGATAAAAAAACAGTAATTATTCTGGACGCTATGCGTAAACAACGCAATATTGCAGATTATTCTGGAGATATTATTCCTGAGAGTACGGCAGTAACCTGTATTGCTCAAGCCGAAGCATTATTAAACGATTTTAAGAAGTCCGCACTGATAAAATAATTCTTTAACCATGCCGAATTAGATGACCCAATTGTACCTAATTGGGATGCAATCCACAGACACGTTGATTTATTATTTGACATATATTAAAATGACGGATCTGAATTTTAATGAGGGTAGATGTTTTTATGGGCTTTCTAAATAGTGCTGTAGGTACTTTGGTTGGAGTTATTACTGGTGCTGTGACGGCAGTGCTGCAAATTCCTTACGCCTATTATCTGATGGGTTTAAGCATGAGACGAGCGGGTTATAATTGGTTTTCTACCCTAGTATTCACAGCGACGGTGGGTACCATTGCTCTTTTACCCACATTGTTTTTTATAGCACTTAATTCCCTCTTCACTGTATCATTGGGTATGAAGATAGGTTGGGTTCGAGGTATCATGGGTGCAATTAAACTGCCTTTTACCTTATATTTGGAATTTGAGAAACGTCTACCTCTTGGAATAATGGAAAAACATCTTGATTTAACTACTACTCAATTAAAAGGAACTAGACAGAGTTTATTTGCCCAACTGACTAAACTGCGAGAGGCAGGGCTAAATTATTTCACAATTTATGATAGCACCACAGACACATTTCCTGTTTATCCATACGAGCAAGAGGCACTAGATTATCTTGACCAGTATAGGTTTCAACTTCTGATAAGAAAGGCATTACATAATGGAGATTTAATTCAAGCACAATTATACAGCACCTTATTGCAAAGTGCGCAGTATAACTATCCCACGCATGTTCCAAAAATAGTAGCTCTTTATAATATAGGAAGACTCGAACTTCTTATGGCAAACGCTTATGCGCAACAAGAGATAACAGCGTGGCAGAGATATAATCACGAACTCACACAGGCAATGGCTGAATATCATCGTTTGCTGCCACCGGAACAACCCCAAATTGCCGGTGCACCGGTTGCTAACCCTGAAGTTGCAGCAATTAAACAACGTAATAGAGCATTGTTGGCTGCCATTGTTCCTTCTACAAAACCAAATGAGATCAAACCGCTTACTGAGGAGGAAATTAGGCAATATCAAGAAACTTTGTCTGAAGAACAAGTTAAAGAGTCTAAGGAGTTAGAGGAGTATATCGAAAGAACAAAATGCACTATTACATCTGAGGCAATACAAAAACCTGTGACTGTAACATCATCCAATGGTGTAAGACATCTTTACGAATTCGATGCATTAAAAAACTGGATTGTGACGGAGAACAGTAGAAGGGAGTTTGGATTTAATGGTAATGCACTGCCAGCACCTTGCGACGCGCGCAACCCTACGACAAGAGAAATACTCAGTCCTGAAAATTCTTCTTATGGTTTCCCAGAGGAGATAAATGCCTTTATCAATCGCGTACGAGAGGCTATTCAACCTAAGTCTCAAGCAGAAGATGAACCATTGGCTGATTTAGTTCAGACTGAAAATGATTCTACGCCAGCTGAATCTCACCAAAAAAATTATGGTAAAGGAACCTATGCTGGAAAAGCATTTAATCCACCGTCATCAGGAGCGTCAGTAATTATTTTACCTGAAACCAATCTGGATTCCCGCTTCTAACTTACCCCAATCATTATTATTTTCTGACCTTCAAAAATGTTGTTTTGCAACAAAGACCCACTGCAACATTGAGTATATTGCAGTGGATTCTGAGGGTGTTAATTTTTATCTTTTTTCTTAACATGAATTGCCAAAAGGTGAATGTTGGGCGTGAAACAATCAAATTCAACCTTATCTCCTTTTTGTAAAAACTCTGTGGGTATATTTAGATCTTTATAAAGCTTGTTTTCATTCTGAAATAAATCCCCGATATGAGTGAAATATGTCTGATTATCTTCCCCTCTTATTAGAAAAGCATAAGGATCTCCTCCGGCTTTTTTTATAAAGGTTTGCTCAACAATACCTAGTATTTTTGTCATATATATCTCCAAAATTACAAAAATCGATTTTTCTCTTGTATTTTGGATCCACCAGGTAAATTCATTCATGAATGCTATAACGCTACCAATACAATTTGCAAATCGTTCACTTAAGTATAGTTCACTTTTTGTACTTTTCCAGTTCATTGCTAAATTTTTACCAATTTATATACAGTGGTTTAGTGTGAATAAAAGTTTTAAAAGGTAGCACCGGGGTAGCACGAAAATTATTTCGAATTTTTTAACCTTTTTATTATTTGGTATCTGCATGATTTTTAAGTCTTTTCTGATGCCGTTGCGCGGAATCGAACCGCGGGCCTATTGATTACGAATTAGCGTTTTATGAGTTTTAACCAAGTCGACACATTTTTAAATTCTTTTAATACCCTTTTATTTACTTGATATTACAGCATTAATCCGTTATAAGTTCTCTTATTGAGTTTTAAATAATTCTGCGACACTAATGCGACACATATAATCAAGGATTGAAAAATCAGTTATGAAAATAAATAAATCAACAGTCGATAATTTGCCGCTTCCAGAAGTACAACAGGAAGGTAAAACAGCACAAAAGCGTTATTATGATGATAACCTTAAAGGCTTTGGGATTCGCGCAACCTCAGGAGGTTCAAAAGCTTTTTTTGTGGAAAAATTCATTAATAGAAAACGCTGCCGAATTACTTTAGGCCACTACCCAGAGTTGACTGCCGAAATGGCTAGAAATAAAGCGCTACTAATGCTCGGACAAATTGCCATGGGTGGAGATCCTGTCGCTGAAAAGAAAGCATCAAAAATAGTTAATGTGACATTGAATGAGGTCTTCCAAGATTATCTTAAAACGAGAAAAACATTGAAACCTAAAACCATAATTAATTATCAACAAATTCTGGATAAAGGATTCACTAGCTGGAAACATAAGCCTATCATTTCCATAACTAAAGATCTCATTACCAAGTACCATGAAAAACTAGGTAAAGAGCACGGTGAAGCTTATGCAAATCTTGCAATG
>JAHFGR010000144.1 GCA_023247345.1 Microcaldota archaeon
GCCTAGAATAATATTTATGCTGGCATAGGATAATTTTATCTGTTTCCGGAGCAGGTATGTTAAATTCTTTTGCAATAACGCTAGCGATTATGCAACCTGGATAATCATCAGTGCTAATTACTCCGTCTATATCATCTTGCTTGAATCTAGCTAAAGTTTCATCAATAAATTTTAACGCATCAAATCTTTCAGGACATTCGCTTGCGTCGTCTCCGTGAAATATTACATTATCTTTTTTTCCTAATCTGCTTTCTGTCAATTCTCTTAAATCTCTGTGCGTGGGGCAAATAACTAAAATATTTTTCATGCATTCAGACTCGCTCTAGGCAATAGTTTTTATCTTCAGATGGGGTGTGCTCTTCGCACGATTTTTTAATGTCCTCCTTAGAAGTATCAAGATTTAAACTTAAGTAGTTTATTGCGGTTCTGTAACAATTATCCTTCAGATCTTTATCATCAAGTTTGGAACAAAATGGAAACGCGTAATAGCCATTCCATGTATTGTCTAAGAGCGCATAGATCAAACCAGAGACATAATCCATTTTATATTTCTTATCTATTTTTTTTATATCTTGGAATGGCAAATCGTTTTTAATTCTGAAATGATTAGATCTATCCCTCCCGAGACTTTTGAAACAAGTTTCAATATATCCGTTGTCTGCCTTATCACAACTTTCAACCATCTTATCTGTATTATCACCGAATATTTCCATCATTACAGAAGTTTGCATTAGATAGCATTGATATTTGTATTTTTCTTCTAAGCTATTGCAAGGATACAAAGGCGAGTCAAGTTTTATCTGACGTGTTTCTTTATTTACTGAAACTACATTCTCCATAAATTCGCCGCCATAGCAAGATTGCCTTTGATAATCTGTTTTTAATTCATCGCATATAGATAGCGCGAGTGTAAGGTTATTATCTACATAATAAAGAATTGCGTGGCCCATCCCATGTAAGCATTGAAATAACTCTTTTACGTTTCCTTCTAATGGTTTACAAGCTAGTTTTACCTTTTCTCTCATTTGTACTAATGTAACGTGGTCATCTGATTGTTGCTGGTAATTGTCTCCCAAGAAAAATGATTGTATAGCGCCATGATAGCAGCCTGCATGGCAAGTTTGAACGCACTGACTAAACGCAGCAGGTATGCTATTGTTAAATTTCCGGTACGTGTTTCTTCCTATCGCATGCGCAAAATCATGGCACGATAGTCTAAGGTTGTCATTATTGTTTGCCGCCTCATCCATTTCTTGCAATAATTCCTTCGTTGTTTTAAAATTCATTTTATCTTTTATAAAATTATCATAACATCTTTCTTGTTCTCTTTTGCTATTTTCTTTCTGACATTCAAGAATCTCTGAAATTGGTCTTTCTTTAAGTTTGTCAGGGTTTACAAGTTCGGTTGCGTTAACTTGTGATGTGAAATTAGTTTTATTTTGTCTATTATTTATCTTATCATTTATATTATTCGTGCCGATACACCCAAAAACTAGCAGAGCTATGATGAGAATTAATAAAAATTTGTAAATTTTCATATTATAGTTGTCTCAGCATTTATTTTTAATTTTATATTATGATATCTAGTCATGGTCGGAAAAGCAGCGTATCTAAAAAAACTTACTTCAAAGATGCAATTTCGCTCAGTTGAAGTTGGCGAAAAGTTAGATGGAAGCAGTCCACCATCTGTTTTCATAGGTTCATATGGTTATCCAAAAGTTTATGTTGGCCCTATGCTTACGCCCCAATATGGCGACACTTCCTTTTTGGATTCACCAGAAGATTGGATTCCACATGAAAAGCAACTTAGTGATATTGTTCAATTCAGATTGCAATTAGTACGGGGCAAAGCACAAGTCGGTATTCGCGATTTGGATAATAGCCTTGTTTCTAAAATACAGGAAATATCTTTATCCAAGAATTCTATAAACAGCGAGGCAGAGTTTAAACACGCTCCACGTGGTATAACATTTAATGAAGAGCATGCGCCTTTCGGGCCAAGTGCGGCAATTAAAAAATTCGACATTGATAATGTTAAATGGGAGCACAACTTTGAGAAAGCATATCATGATACTGATTTAAAAGCAGGCGAGGCAGTAGTCGATCTTTATAAGCAAGGCTATAATTTTACCCAGATCCAGAAGGCATTTTCTACTGGCACAATGGGCTTAGGCAAAAATCGAAAACTTGTGCCAACACGTTGGAGTATTACTGCTGTTGATTCGATAATTGGCGAGCATTATCTTGACCAGGTGAAACATTCTGAAATAATCGATAGCTTCGAGGTTTATGAATTTACTGCATTAAAAAATTATTTTGCTATCTTGCTTACGCCAACACCTTGGCAATATGAATGGATTGAGGCATTTATACACGTGCTCGCGGATGAAGAAGCGATCTTTAGCGATCATGAATTATACCATCCAAAAAAAGAATATTCAAGCGTTGGCGGATGTTATTATTCTGTTCGCAGCGAGGTTACGCAAAAACTTTCAATGCGAAGAAAGCAGGCAGGTGCAATTGTATTCAGGGAAGCGTATCCGGGGTACGTGCCAACAGGCGTATGGCTTTGCAGAGAAGAAACAAAGCATGCGCTTGCACAAGCACCGAAAGAGTTTTTCGATTTAAAATCCGTGATCAGCTATATTTCATCTAAGTTGCAATTGCCCTTTTACAAATTCCATAGTCAGAGCGTTTTGTTGAAAGATATAATGAAGAGAAGGCAGACCTTGCTTGCGAGCTATTTCTAGCAAACCCTACGTAATCCAATTTTGTGTAAATTACTGTTTATAGATGTTTTATAATGCTTTCTATCCTAAATAATCTTATATGGTTATTACAACTGCTGTCAAAAGGTCATTCGCGCCAGTTCCTAGTAATCTTAGAGCGCATGATACATTCGACAGGTATAAAAAAGAAGCCCCACAACCAGTTCGCCAGTTAGATCTCAAAGGAGATGAAAAACAGAGAATACAAAGAGCAAGGGAAATGCTACGAAGCATGACACCAGAGCAAGTAAAACAAGTAATCGAATTTCATAACGGTTTAACATTTTTCGAAGCGCTCGTTTTAGCTAAGCAAGAAGGAAAATTAATCGTCCCTCACGATATTCATAATCGAATTTTAATGGAAACAAAAGATAGAGAATTGCTGAAGCAGCTTTACAAAGATTATGTTTGGACAGGTACTCTAGTAATTTATGAAAAACCAGGCAAACCATTTGGTAAGAGAGTTACTTTTAAATGGGATGATAAGGGAGTAAATTATTCTGTTTCCTTTCAAATCCCAGAACAATTTAGAGGGTTAAGAAACTGTGCACTGATAATTGAGCATCCAGACTTCGAGATTGTAAAAATAGAAGTTAATTCAAGAGTTAGAAAATTCAAATCCTTATTAAAAAATATGACATTTTCTGATTACGAGATAAAAGTTGAAGGAGCAAATATACGATTAATAGAAAACTTCCCAAAGACAGATGGTTTGTATTATACAGATCCAGAAACAAAAATCCCAATAGGCGAACCAGTAAAAGAATCAGAAAATGTAGGATGGTTTTGGCGAAGAAATGGTACTTACT
>JAHFGR010000011.1 GCA_023247345.1 Microcaldota archaeon
CAGACGTTCCAAATTGAAGGATGGGTTGGATCAACAATTCACAATATATAGTAGCATGCCTAGCTATGTTGTATCAGTTGACAGAAGTATAACAGGTAGCTCACCAACTGGCGGAAAACCAATTTACACTGGAACTGATGAGGAAGATGAAGAGGATAGAAAAAGAGTCACTAAATTTGAAAAAGAAGAGGATATAAAAGTAGTGAAATCTGCTGCTGCATAGAATAAGAATGAAAATATACGCGAGTTACTCTAAGATAAAAAAATTATACTATTCTAACTGAAAAGCAATGATAAGATAACCCATTCATTTTTCCGTCTTTTGTCTCGTCTTTTATGCGTTTGAAAACTACATGCTGACCTACTCTAGCGTTTGAATGATCATTAAAGAAACCAGTTAAACCACTCATATATCCATCTGGAATTCTTACCATGTGTCTTGTATTTCCATCGCGAACTAGGAATTCTGTCTCTGTTCCTGGAGGGAAAAAGTTGCGTTCTGCTTGTCGTATTGTTAGCACACCTTTATTTTTCCATGTTGGAACGCCACTCGCTCCGCGTGCAGCATGAAGCTCTACTGATAGAGTTTTACTTGCTGAAACTGGCGCTCGCGCAACTGCTGGAGCTTTAGGAACTTTAGAAGATTTAGATGCACCAACAATTGTAAGCTCATAGCAAGGTTTTATTCTCCCACCGCGTACTACTCCAGTAACCTTTTTGAAAACTAATGTTTCTCCACCCTTAAGTTCTGGGTGTGTGGCAAAAAATCCGGAAAATGAACTTAGATAGCTTCCAGGAACTTTAACACTTTCATAAATTTCTGTTGCGCTTACCTTAACAACAAATCTGCCTTCTGGAAAACCTGCATCTTTACCAACAATTAGTGCTTTGTGATCATGCCATGAATTATAACCTGACTCACCGCGCTTAGGAAGCGTAACATGGACGTCTCGACCAATTTTTCTTACCTTTGGACCTCTAGAAGGTTGTTTTGATTCTGATACGGTCTTCTTTGCAACTGGCGCAACTTTTACTGTACCTACCGTTGCTGAACCCGATGTGCCATTTGTAACTTCTACTGATCGAACACCAGTCATAAGAGTATCAATAAGAACTCCATCACGCCCTCTTAATCTTAAATGAACATTAGCTGCTCTAGGAGTAACAACAGAAATAGGCCCTTCTGATAAATATAATCGTCTTGATTGTGGGTGTGCCATACGAATATAGTATGTGACACTATGTTTTTAAATGTTTGTAACGATAGAAAAAACTGCTTTTTCATTGAATTATAACTTGGGAATTAAGTACACCGTCTACTAATCGAACAAATCGAATTCCAGAGAACTACGTTCTCTGTCTCTCCAACCAGTTGAAGATCGTTAGGAACTACAAAAATAAAAAATTATAATGTTTCAAGGCGCGATTTGTTTTTTTATAGTTTTTCGCTTCGGTTTTCGGCGCGCAAACAACAGCTTATTTAATGGAAGGTGTAGTTAAGGATTCAGTAATTCGAAGCATCTTTTATAACGAAAGCGCCCGAGCACTTCAATTAAATAAATTTGTTTGTTTTTTAATTTTTTCGAGCTCGAATTTCGAAAATCGATTAGTTTTTATTTACTTTACGGTTTACTGGGATTTTGAAGTTCTAATATGCGCCTTTTTATATCTCGCATTTCTTCTAATACTGCTCTGGTGTTCTTGACTAAATCTTCCACAGCAGATAAATGAGGTTTGTGTGCTTCGCTAGGAAGCAAAGATGGTTCAGCTATAGAACCAGCGAAAGACAAAATGTCGTCTAATAAAAGAAAGCGGGTTGTTCTTAAGGAAAATAAGCGCGCTTCTAATTCTTTATATCGATTTTCTAATGGTTTTAGCTGTTCAACAAGATAAGCTGGTCTGTCTTTAAAAGCAGCAAAGGCTCTGACAACAACACCACGTTCGGCTGCTCTGCGGGCTGCAGTAACATCAGTGATAGTTATTAAAGTATTCAAACGCATAAATATATTTATTAACACTTGGATTTTTAAAGTTGATGTTAGTGCTTGGATAACCCTATCCAACAAATAAAATGCTTATCAAACTTTTTGTAAGAGTAGGATCTCGAGACGAAGCTAAAATCGGAAGGATGTTTATCATTTCAATAGGAACTCCTAAACTTGTTAAGATCCTATCTGAATCTGATGTTGCGAAAGTACTTTTATTAGGTGCAAGTAATACTGCCAAAGCACGTTTATCCTCATCAGAAATAGAAAGAGAATCAACAGACCTTGCTCTTCGAATAGTGTCAGTAAAAATAAACGGATCGCCTGTTCTTTTAATTAAAGCACTACACTCAGAAAAATAACGCTGTATTAAAAATCCAGCAGCAAGAGATAATTCTTTGAAACCCTTAAGCTCGCGCTCTCTTTCAAAGTCTTTTATCCCGCTATCAAGATCTGATGTAAGAACACCAACATATCTTCTATTTTCGCCTAAAACTGACAAGTATTTTCCTATTTTCACACCACGTGTCGTACCTGCATAACAGAAAAATAAACGGTCCTCGACAGACGCATCTAAACTTACATCGTACTTGGCTCTTAAATAGTCGCCAGCAAATGCTGCGCCTAAAGTAGCTACAAGATCGTATGCCTCGCGAAAAGCTTCAAGGCTTAATGTCGGAACGAATGATGACAAAATTTCGGATTGATTTGGAGTTAAAAATCTTAACAATTCGTCTATTCTGGCATTCAATGCGTCAAATACAGAAATCGCACTTAGCACTGCCTGGTCGGCAAGTTGAAGCGTAGCTCGTGTTCTCTCAAACGCCTCTGCGTTTGCATTATCATCGCATAAAGCGATTAAAGCCTCGCTAATAGCTAAAGTTGGGTTAGTAACTATGCAAGCACCGGAACTGGTTTTTGCAGGAGCAAATTCACTCATCCAGTTGCCACTCGTAAAGAAAGTTAAATCTTCTCTTAATTTTTGGAGCGCTTTTCCTTCTTCTTTTTTTGCCTCTCGGATCGCATCTCTTAAACTAGATTTTATCCTATAACGATTAATTTGCAATTCGCTAACTCTTTGCTCGATTCTGGCAATTTCAGCTGCATATCTAACGCTAACTATTGCGTGTACCATGTTATGCCCTGCCTTCTACAAGAACTTGACCAGTTTGACGACCTTTTAGCTTATCGATTACTGGACGCATTGTATCGAAGATAGCCTTTCCAATTTCATTTTCTGGCCTAATATTTACAGAATAAGTATGATTTTTTTCTGACAACAAGTCAACTCTTCTAAGAAAACGAAGTGCGTTTGCAGGATTTAAACCTGCTTTTGATAGATTACTTGTAACAATTGATTTATCCATGCCACCACTGGCAGCTGCTGCTTTTGCACTGTGTAATCTGAAACCGCTCAATAGCATTAGAACAATATCTCTTGGTTCAAAACCTTCTTGTCTTATTGCTTCTTGTACTTTTGATGAGAAAGTAACGCTGCTTATCACTGTTTCGAAGACATCATCAGGAACTGGCACAGCAGAATCTTTTGGACCATAATGTCTGGATAGGTATGCCTGAAGCATTGTCCTGCGATCAGTTTCAAATGTACTTAGAGAAGAAGAAATTTGGGTTGATAAAACGCCTCTATCAGTATTTGGTTCCTGGCCAGTTGTTGCTAGCACATCAGCAAGCAAATGATGTTCGCCTTTTTCACCAACTGGTAAAACAGATGTCCATCCGGCTCTTCGCGCAGCAAATTCAGCTTGAGCAACTGCTGCTGGTTCTGGTTCGGCATCTACTTCTAAAAATGCTATTGCAATCGCTTCTCCATCTCTTTGACCAGCTTGCCATTTACCTTGGAAGAATGTATCAAAATCTGCTGTTACCTGCTCGCCAAGCATTTCTCTTGCTGCTGCTAGCTGGGCATTAAAATCTGATGTTAATCTTCCTCTTGATGCCGCCCTTTCTATATCTAAATCGTCAGTAAAATCTAGAGTGGGAGCTATAACTGAAGCAGCCGAAGATGCTACAGATGGCGCAGGTGTTGGAGTTCGAACTGGAGCAGACGCTGTAACTAGAGGTGGAGTTGATGCTCTTGTTGGTTCAGAAGCTGCTGGTACTGCACTTGCAGCTGCCGGGGCAGGTATTGCTACTGGTGCTGAACCTCTAGCTCGTGCGGAACCATCTCGCTCGCCCCAGTTAGCAACAATTGTATCAACATCAACAATACCTTTTGCCATTTGCTCTCTGACAAAATCAGATGAAACGTCTCTTTGTGTTGCTCTTGCCAATATGTTTCTTGCTGCATAATCAATATGCCTCCAAACTATTGTCGCATCTTTTCCTGCAACACGAATTAGATTTGCTCTTACAAATGCTTCAACAAATGCCCTTGGCAGTCTGTCTGCTACTAAAGGAAGAACATCTGCAATTATTTGTGCTGGATCCGCAGAAACAGATGAAGGATATTCTTCTAAAAGTGCATCCAACTGCATTCTTGAAGATAAAGAATGTGGTGATTTCATTATACGCGCTCTTAGTTTATCCCTTGGAACTCGACCCATTAAAAGTCTAAGGTCTGAAAGTATCATTTCTTCTCTAATATTGCATTTCCCGATAGCAACATATGCAACTTCTTTGGATAAGTTTAATTCGCTGGTAAGTAAATTTATTAGATTAGCATATCTGGTTAAACGCGCATTGTCCTTGCCCACTGTGTCTATTTCTTCTACTATTTTTTGAAGCATTTTTGGTTCTTGATTAGTGATTAGCATATCTCGCTGTTTATAAACCGCTATAGTTGTTATGGCCTTACCATACTGTTGTTCTAGTATCATCAAACTTATAACACATTCATCTGACTGACTAGAAAATCGCTCGATACTAGTAATTTCTTTTATAGTTTCTGCGTCAACTTCAAGATATTTTAATTTCTGTTTTAATGCCTCTAACGGATCCTCTGAAATTTGCTCGCCATCTTGGGGGTATTGTCTAAGAAACGCGTATTCCAAGTCGCGTTTGAAAAGAATTGAAGGTCTGGCAAGCACTGCCTCTTTGAGCGCGCCCTTTTTATCGTCTGGCAACCTAGAATGCATAAGTTCGATAATATCTCTTGTGTAAGTTTCATTTGCCCGGTTATCACGTAGCGTTGCGACGATGAGATAGGCCTGTTCTTCTGAAAGACTTAGCTTTTCTTTTAGCACGGGGATTATATCTTTATACTTTTGCAGAGCTGCGGCATTGGTTCTTACTTCTTTTGCCGCCGTGTCAAATTCTTCAAGCAACCTTTCAGTTGATGCTACTGTTCGAGATGCAAGGCAATCCATGTTTCGATAAATAGCTACTGCAACTAGCGGAGCGCCGAATCTTTTTACAAGACGATCTATTGCATCTGAAATCGCGGCATGCTCATCATCAGAATAATTCGCCTTAAACCGGACTGCATAATCGGTATCAACACTGGTTTCAACGAGTTTTTGTTCTAACTTGGATGATGTGGCTACTGATCTAGCTGCTGATTGCAACTGTTCAGTAACAGACCCAGTTGAAAATTCTCCAAGAGTTTTTTCTAGTAAATTAATATTATGTAAAATTGATGGCCTTGTTAACAATAGGAATTTCATTTTATTAGATGGAATTGCTTTTGTTAATCTTTCAAGATTTTGTAATGCTTCGGTTTGTGTAAAATTTCTAACATTAAGCATATCTATTATTAGATAGCATTGCTCTTCAGCCAAATGCAACTCGTTTTTTAGTTTTGCAAATACTTCAGCATATTTTTTCATTGCGCCGGTGTTTTCTTTTATTTTTTGCGCAGCAGAGATTCTACTAAATTGCTCATCTGTAGTTGTAGGGTGATACCATGCAAAATGATCCTTATATATAACTATAGCAACTATCGCGGCCCCATGTCTCTCGACATTTGCGTCTATAAATCTATGAAATCTTTCATGGGCTTTAATTTCTTCAGCTATTCCAGCTGCAATTTCTTCTTCGATGCCAATTTCAATTAGCCTTTCTTTAAGCGATTTTTGTGTTGGACCTGCTGCACGCACTGATTCTGCTCTTGGGGGCTCTGGAGCCAGTGTTCTTGCTTCTGGTGATGGAACTAATGCCGAAACAGGTGTTGGAGCTGGCGATGGAATCGGAGCAGGTGCTTCAACTGAACGTGCTTGAACTACTGCTGGAGTAGCGCCTAATTTCGCATCAACCAATGCACGGGTCATGCTAATAAGAAGATCTGCATCTGGAAACGCAGTCCTGGGAGAAATTGCTGGATTAACTGATGAAAAGATAGTAACGCATAAGTCTGCCAATGCTGATTTATCATCAACTGTGCCAGGATTTGCTAAAAGGGTTGAAACGATGGATAAAGCAGAAGTATCAGATAAAATAAGACGCCTAATCGTATTTAATTCATCTCGAATTACTGGAACATGCTGCGCTACTTCATCGTCTGCATCATATCTTAAAGGCTTAAACAATGCAGCTACCAGTATATCGTCCACTGCGGACGTATCGTTAGCGCCAGCAGACATTGTAACTCTGTTACCATCTAATAAGACATTTACCTCTAAGCCAGATAATTTTCTCTGAAAACCTTCAACTATTGGTTTTATTGAAGCTGAGCCTAACGCACTTCGAATAGAATCTCTGACTTGTAATGTATTTGCGCCGCTATCTGCCATATGAATCCCTAAAGGTAATATTAGATGAAGATTAATGTGTAAAAGTATGTACCGAAATGTTTAAAAAGGATAATACACTTGAATCTACTTTAAAAAACAGCATATATTAAAAATTCTTATATATTTAACAATCATTAGATAGTACTCGAGAGTGATCCTATGACCAAAAATATAAAATGCGCTGTTGTTGGCGTTGGCAATTGCTTTGCTGGCTTGGTTCAAGGTATTGAATATTATAATCAGCACCCAGAACAAGAGGTTATTGGCATAATGCATGAGCGCGTTGGCGAATATACCATTCATGATATTGAGTTTGTTGCTGCTTTTGACGTTGATTCTAAAAAGGTTGGCAAGCTTTTGCATCAGGCGGTTTATGCAGAACCAAATAAAGTAAAATGGATTGATTCTTTACCAAAAAGCGAAGTAATGGTAAAACAAAGTCCGCAGCTTGACGGTGTTGGAAGCTATGTCCATAAGGTAGTTGAACCGATAAAAAATCGGCCCATAGAGGAATTAAAAAAAGAAATTCTTGAAGAATTAAAAAAGAAAAAAGTCGAGATTCTGGTTAGTTATTTGCCTGTTGGCGCTGATAAGGCAACGCAATTCTGGGCGCAGATTTGTTTAGATGCGAAGATTGCTTTTGTTAATTGTATGCCTAGTTTTATCGGGTCAGATCCAGAATGGGGAGAACGATTCAAAAAAGCCAATCTTCCGGTAGTTTCGGACGATATAAAAGGCCAGGTTGGAGCAACAATAGTTCATAGAACACTCGCGAAATTATGCGATGATCGCGGAGTAACTATTGACAAAACATACCAGATTAATGTTGGCGGAAACACCGACTTTTTAGGCATGAAGGAACAAGAACGTCTGCAATCAAAGAAAATAAGCAAAACAGAATCAGTTCAGAGCCAGCTTAGAAAAAGATTACCTGACGAAAATATTTATGTCGGACCGAGCGATTTTATTCCTTTTTTAGGCAATACAAAACTTATGTTCATGCGAATTGAGGGCAGAATGTGGGCAAATATTAAATATAACATAGAAGTTAGATTAGAAGTAGATGATAAGGCAAACAGTGCTGGTATAGTAGTTGATGCAATACGTGCTTGCAAAATCGCTTTGGACCGCAAACTGGGTGGACCAATTAACTCTGCGAGCGCGTATCTGATGAAACATCCACCAAAACAGATGAGCGATTCACAAGCAAAGCAAGCGTTTGAAGATTTTATCGCTGGAAAAAGAAATGACTAAAGATTGAGGAGACTCAATGCTAAAACATACTAAATTTGCAAAAGCAGTTTCGAATTTTATTGGTAAAATATTCAGCTGGCTGCCAGTTAATCCTAATTCCATTACCATTTTATCAGTGATTATGGCCGTGCTCGCATATGTAGTCTGGCTTCCTAGGTTAGAGCACAAACTTGAAGGAATAATTCTATTCATTCTTGCATTCTTTTTCGACGCAATCGATGGCGCGGTTGCGCGTGCTAAAAAATTGGAAAGCAAGCAAGGCGCTTTTCTCGATGGAATAGCAGATCGCATTGTCGAGTTTTTTCTGATTTTGACGTTATTCAAGATTTATGCCTTTAATATAGAGATGCAAGTGCTGCTTTTTGCGATATTATTTTTCGGCACAGGAATGACCAGTTTTGTAAAGGCATATGCAGAGCATCAAGGCTTGCTTAAGCATAATGAGGCAATTGCGCTATCAGGTTTATTTGAAAGAACAGAGCGCAGCATTGCTTTGCTCTTTATATTTTTATTGGCGAATTTGGACTATTATAACGTAGTTAGACCACTGATTTATATTACTGCAGCACTTTCGATAATTACATTCGCTGAGCGCTTTTGGTACGTTTATACGAAAAAGTAACACTTTTAAACATTTGTTAGCATTTATATTAAATAATTGAGAACTAGTGGTAATTATGAATTTTAGAAGATATAATTATGATACACACAGAGCAACTCATCGAGAATCGTTGGCTAGAATTCTACAAGTGTGTAAAGTGGAAACGGACAGTAAGCAACCAGCAAGAACAGTTTCTTTGCGAACAATAGTAGAAGGAAGAGTCGTTAACGATGAATCAGATTTATTAGCTATGCTCAACTTGCCTAGAATAAAATTGCTAATAGCGCTAAACTTTAGAAACAGACTCGCAGATTTTGAAGCATACATAACTTCCGAAGGACCGGTAATCGCTCTTTATCCTGATCATCTTTTGCCGCAGGCTGAAGATGCATATGAATTATATGTTAAAAAAATGGTCAGACCAAATGGCGTATATACTGAAGCTCATCTGGGTTTGCTCGATAAGGCAAGGGAATTCATAGAAAACGGAAGAAAGCGAACACCACGAATATGGTTTATTCCGATAGATATAGCTCCTTTAATGCTTGGTATAGGTTTAGAGGATATTGATTATGCAAGGTGGAAAAATCGCCCAAGACAAAGGTACATTGAAACTTGCATAATAACAAGGGCCACAACATATATACTTTGCAAATTCTTGGCAATTTCTTCAATACAGGAAGTGCCGCCAGAAGTGGCTGCAGAGATAGGAAAACTTGGAGAGATCGCATATGGCCCGCTGCCTCTTGCAAGATTAGGAGAATTTGCACTTATTGAAAAGGATGTATTTCATAAAATTTTAGCTGAGTTGGGCATTATAGAAGATATGAATCTTCTTAGGTCAGACCGATTTAAAGTAATCGAAGCTGCAAGAAGAATAATAAATAGGCATTATATAAATAACCTTGGAGTGGAATTTAAACATTCTATGGCCATGCAAGCAATGGAGAGTATCAAAAAGATGTTAACAGCCCTGTCACCTATTTATTTACCAGAACAAGATGCAATAACTAAACAAAAAGTAGTCAAACTAACCACAGCAATTACTGCAGTTACACCTTCAACTGAAAGCTCTGTGCCAGTAATAAAATTAGATAATCTTGAAGCATTTATATCAAGATGTAAATGCCAGTTTGTAGGGGACCCTCGAGAATTCCTCACTGCATTATATAAAATTGCTAAATGGAAAGAAATAAACTACATAATTGATCATCACTTACATTTAGCAACAGTCATTAGAAAATATAAAAATGAACTCATAGATAGATACTTTGATGTGGATGGCGTGCTTGAAGAGATAGCAACTAAGACCACAAAACTAGCAGCGAGCAGAAGCTAATGCGAGCAACTTGTCCTCTGTTTTTATAGCGGCTTTTAAGAATGCGGAAATATGTGATTCTTTATAATTTTCATTTACCGCTATATCTACTCTTTCACCATTTTTTAGTGCAGCTGCAATAACCCAACCTGCTTCATTTATAACTACAAAAAGCGTAGCTTGTTTATTAGCGATATTTTCTGTAACTTTGTTCGGGTGATCAATTACAAGCTTGTTAGCCAATAATGAATAACCATCTACGAATTCTGAATCTAAAGGACCGAAAATGCGAAGTACTGCGAGATTTCTGGTAGCTTTCATTACCCAGTCTAAGCGCGTACCTTTAGGCAATAAAGTGAGATCAACTGAAATTGGCCTTGAGGACGAATGAAATTGTTCAGATAATGCGCGTCTTGTTCTATGTTCTTGTCCTTCTTCTATTCTTTTTAGATTTTCATTGACCCATGCTTCAATTTCTTCGAATGCTTTTCTTTTAGCTGCAATATCGGTAATTTTTCCTGCTTCTGTCAGTTTTACAGCAGTAGCGATTCTGAAGGACGATATTTCGCGCGCATGCGCCCTGCCCAACCTAGGAAAACACGCTGTAAGTGGCTTGTTTTTATCGGATAATCGCCCATCTAAGAATCTAATCGAAGAAAACATCCTAGTTGTGGATTCATGAAAAGGCAGTTCTGATAATAATGGCTGTGGGATGATTTTTCTTCTGCCACCAGGTTGGCTTACTCTGCTTCTAGTAACCATTTTCATTGCCTAGCACCTTCCAAAATTACATTAAATGCATTTGATGCGGCTAAGCGTCTAAGAATTAAGGCTGCATCATTTAGTTCATCGTGCGTTGCCCCTTGTCTTAGCTCTAAGCGCTCTCTTAGCCTTTCTGGACCTTCTAAAATTTGTCTAGCTGCCATAACTAGACGTGCATGTCTTAAGGCTCGGTCTGAATGTACAGGAGGACAACTAGTCATAATTATATTATGGATAATAACCTTTATAAACCCTTTTCTATAACAACTGTACATGCAACTCGTTCTCGACCAGAAAGGAAGACAGTTAGTCAAAGGTCAGCGCGCTTTACGAGCTTATTGTAATCTTGAAAAACCGCCAAAAGGTTTCAAAGGCAATCCACACGTTGAAGGAGAGATAAAAATAGAGCGAGAACTCACACATTTTCATCTTAGTCGTTATTTGTATGCAAGATCTTTGCTTGAAGAAAGTTTATTTGACTTAGTTGAATTTAAGGAACAAGACAAGAATGACAGAATGAACAGAAAACCTAAAGGACCGAAAAGATCATTCACAATGGCAGATATCTTAGCAACTAGGAATAATTTGGAATCACTAAAAGAATCTAAGTATGAAGATATGGAAGCACACAGAAAGGCAGCTCTTGGATGTCTTAATGATGTTGATGAAGAGACATTAACAAGAATAAATAATTTTTATGATATGTTTATTGCTGAATTTATTGAAGAGATGGATGGATTATCGCTTTATTTTTCCAACCCAGAATATGCGGATAACACAATAAAAAATATAAGAAAGCTGGGAAATGGATTAGCTTATAGTTACCTATTGTTTACAATGCAGGATTTCTTAACAAAGGAAATTGACGAAAACGATAGAAACGCTGTCTCAATTCTATGGGGGATAATTTATTCTGAGATAAATTCAACAACTTATACAAGAGATAGAGTAGTATTTGATAAAAAAGAAACAAGTGCTTGGAGAATTATTCGTCGCCGCTTCCTGACATTATCAATAGACGATGTTTATAGTGCCCTTAAAATAGCTGGCATTACCGAATCTGATACTGATGTAGGAAATAAAATGTGGATTCGACAGATACTAAACCTTCATAGAAAATACGCTACAATCGGCATATTAGATTTTAATGAATGTAGGTTTTTATATGAAGCAACCCCATTCGCAGAAAAGCCAGTTGGTAGACCAACTGGTAATTTTGAGCTAGCAATTTATCCAACTAACCTTAGAATTAAGCATGCTCTTAGACTTATAGCTGATCCAACGTTTGAACATGCTGATGGCGCAATTGCATTAGCATCCTTTACTGTTTCTAAAACCCAACTTATTTTAGAGGAGATACAAAGCGATGTGCCCGACCTGTTAAGACGCTCCTCATTAAATGGCGAGGTTAGCGAACTAAGAGATTTAACTGAAAACTGGCAAATAATTGCTCTTTCTGCAGCTAGAAACTTTGCTAGAAAAAATGGTTTTTCAGAATTTTTTGCTTCTACACCATGGCGCATATTCTGGAGATATATTGGAAACATGCATCCTGATAAAACAAGATTATATTTTGAAACGATGGAAAAATTAGGTGGCGAGCTCGTTTATGATGATAAAAAAGAATTAGGTTTGGCCCAATACTATTACAGATTTGATGTTTAATTTTACTTCTTAGCTAATCTCGCCAAGCTTTCAACAACCAAGCGCATGCCAATTCCACTTGCGCCTTTATCTAGATAAGAATGCTTCTCAGCTATGGCATCAACAGCTGCAATATCCAAATGCGCCCATTTGCAATCTCCGACAAATTCTTGCAAAAATGCAGCTGCAGTAATGCTGCCAGCATCCCCCATCTCGCTGCCTATATTCTTAACATCAGCAAAATCTCCTTTGTCCATTTCAGAATATTCCTTATCCAAAGGCATACGCCAAACTCGCTCGAATGTTTGCTCGCCAGCATCAAATATATTTTTAGCTAAGTTATCATCATTGCTGAATAAACCAATTCTATATCGACCTAGGGCAATAATTATTGCGCCTGTTAATGTAGCAAGATCAATTATTGCTTGTGGCTTACGTTCTGCAACATATGCAAGCGTATCTGCCAATATTAATCTGCCTTCTGCATCTGTATTTAGCACTTCAATTGTCTTTCCATTGTAAGCAGTTATAATATCGCCGGGCTTCTGGGCTGAACCCGAGGGCATATTTTCAGTTGCTGCAAACGCACCAATTAAGCGTATTGGTAGTTTAAGTTCGCTTACTGCCTTCATTATTCCCAAGGTAGTAACTGCACCAGTTTTATCATACTTCATTTCTTGCATGCCTTTTGCAGGCTTGATAGAAATCCCACCAGAATCAAAAGTTATGCCCTTGCCAACAACTGCATAAAATGGCAAATCTTTCTTATCTTTATTGTATTCCATGATTACTAGCACGGGCGGAAGCACACTACCTTGGTTAACTGCCAAGATTGCATTCATTTTCATTTTTTGTAAATCGGATTTTTCAAAAACAGTGCATGCTAAGCCTTGCTGCTTTGAAAGATCACGCGCTGCTTGTGCTAGTACTTGCGGTGTTGCAATATTTGCTGGATTTTCATTAATATCTCGAACATAATTTTGCGAATGTGCTAACGTGCTACCGCGCTTGAGCGCTTCGTCAATATTTTCTTTTGAAACAACACTTATATTTTTAACCTCGAAATAATCATCCTGCTTGCTCTTAAATTTTATCGGCTTATAGCTTGCTAGAACTGCACCTTCTACAATAGCTTGCGCTGCTGCTTCGCTTGCATTTTTTACATTAGGTAAAGCTATACTGACGCTCGCACTCTTAACACTGACAGCATAACGCACTGCGCTGCCAGCAAAGCGTCGCAGAAAATCTAGATTTAAATCTTTCTCTTCTCCTAAGCCATAAAGCAATAATTTACTAAATTTAAACTTACCCAAGGTGCTAAGAACATGCGTTTGACCTTGTTTTGCTTCAAATTCTTCTTTGCGCATATGTTTTGTAACTTCGCTTAATTCTTTTGGCAATTCTTTTCCCTGAAGCACTGCTACTGCGAGTACTTCGTCCTTAACATCGCTGAGCGAAATTTTACTTTGATTAACTTGCATATTATGCACCTCGATAATTAGATTTAACATAAACTATAAAAGAAAAAGAATAAAAAGACAAACTTGTCGATCAATGCGTCGGAAAATCGTGAAGCAAAAATTTATCCCTCTTTCGGCTCGGCCGCAAGAGCATTGACCTATCGGTCAAAATTTGGCGGCGAAGCTGTCAACGGCATTAACGCCACCCTGCGACGATCGGACGATCGATCACTGAGGTCGACGCCGTCCCAGTCGCGCCCCAAAAGACCCAAATAAGCGCCATCTAATCGCCAAAGATATCTTGCATCTGAACTTTCTTTTACTTTTCTACCATGAGGAATACCTGTTTCTGTATATTGCATATACAAACCATCTTTCTTCGGGAAATAAACAATTTGATGGACGTTCTGTCCTTTTAGTTCGTATCTGTTCTTTCCTAGATTTATTAACTCAAAATCAGGATGCTCAACTACTAATGCACAGTTTGTTTTTCCTCTGAATTGCTCTGGAATAGTAAAAGAAATAGAATACCTTACACTATTATCGTCTTCCCAGCTAGAGACAATTTTTTTACCAAATGGTTTATCTGGTGCTTCGTAAACAATTAATGTTCCTGCCCATACTGGATAATTTTGTTCCAAGTATTTTTCATCTTTAGTTTCTGTTAGGATCCTATCATGAACATCATTAGGCACTATTAGTTTTCCCTCTCTTTTAGCTAGTGCTACTGCTTGGAAGAAATTTAAATCTCCGTGAAACTCAATTACTTGTAACGCTTGCTCAGGCGTCATGCTTCTTAGCATTTGTCTTGCTCTTCTTGCTTGTTCAACGTATGTTTGATCTGTAACATCTGCTTGTCTTACTACTTGTGGATCTTCTTTTTGTATCTGCCAAATCTACTATCTGCTACTGTGGCTGTTGGTATTGTCGATCTTTGAGGCTCCCTTC
>JAHFGR010000145.1 GCA_023247345.1 Microcaldota archaeon
GCTCGCGCTACGATCTTAGATAAGTGGTATTTTCAGATAGGTATTCTTCTTCTTACTCTTGCGCTTTATCTGTTTACTACTAATATTATTTTCGGCATTTTCATAGTCATAGAAATTCTATTTTTAGTTTCTCTTGAAGTTAAGGAAGGCGCAACTAAGTATGGCGTAAAACACGAACTTTTCGATACATTGCTCGCACTGGTTGTCGCATTATCAATATGGTACGGATCATCGTTAATTCTGAATACCAGTTCGCCCATATCAGCGGTTGTTTCCTGTAGCATGTTACCAAATCTTCAGCGCGGAGACTTTGTTGTTGTGCAAGGTGCAACTGTTAGAGCAAATGAAATCTCCATGAGCGAAAATGATGTCGCAGCGCTTAAGGCAGATTCAATTGCGACATACAATGCCGGCCGCGATCAGCGTAGCTTTAAGGGTTCAATATATTCCTATTGTTCATTTGTCCAAGATTCTGTTTGCCAAAAGTTTTTCAATGACCCTCAAGATTTTGTAGAACAAAAAGGTCCGCTAACATTTCATTACGCGAAATGCGAGCTAGATTCTAAGTCAGGTTCAAAATTAACTCCATGTGTTTCTGCTGTTGATTACGCTGGCAAAACCTATAAGCAGACGACAGATAACGACGTAATTGTTTATACTCCTGCTAAAAATGAAATATACTCGCTTAGCGGTGACATTGTTCATCGTTCATTTTTCAAGATAACTACTGATGCGGGCAATGTTTATTATTTGTCAAAAGGCGATAATAACCCTGTGCTAGATGTCATGATCTATGACTATAGTCGCAGTATGGGAAATGACCCGATATTAAGTAGCAAGCTTAAAGGTAAGGTTGTTGCGCGCGTGCCATATATCGGCTATTTCAAATTGTTTATTTCCGGATTTTTCCAAGAACCCGATCAATGTAAAACACAGTTAAAATCTTCTTAATCTGATGACCAATGCCTTAGATTATGCATCACCTTAGTGTTTCAAACTCTCCAGTAGATTTATTCTTTCTAACATTATCCCAAGAAAAATATTTTCCATTCATTGTTATATAAACTCCATGCGGCAATGATTGGACAAATGCAAGCGCACACCCTAAATTAAACAATCCATCAGAGCTTCCAAAAACATATGGGACCATTGCGCCAGTTAGAATAATTGTTTTATCTTTAATTTCTTTACCCAAGACTTCTGCTGTTTTTACCATCTGGTCTGTTCCATGCGTTATTACTATCTTATTTTCGTCTGCCTTTTTGCAATTTTCCAGAATTAACTGTCTATCTGCGTCATTCATATCAAGGCTGTCTATCAACATTGTTGTTCTTATTTTTACATCAAGTTTACATCTTCCTATCCTTAAAGTATCTGGTACATGCGTGTCTTTGAAAAATAGTTTTCCATCTAATTCGTTATACTCTTTGTCAAAAGTCCCGCCGGCTATTAGAATTTTTATTGTCATTAAGTATCACCTTGTTTTAATAAATCTAAGTCAAATCGCTATAATTTGTCAATCCTTTTATTTTTTTAATTACTGCAATTGCTGCATTGCATCCTTCACCAGCACTTTTTGCTATCTGTAAGTTTCCGCCAGTGCAAGCGCCAGCTGCATAACAGCCTTCAAGCGAAGTTTTCCCCTCATTATCAATAACCAAATAGTTATTTTTTGTATCAAGCGCAAGCTTTTGTGCAAATGCCAGGGCAGTTGTTGTACCTAATGCTAAGAATACTCCATCGAAAGCTAGTTCGCTGTTGTTTGCGAGCAGAACCTTATCTAGTTTCTTATCGCCTTTAAATTCGCCTACCTTTTCTTTCATGTATTTTACATTTTCTTTATCCAAAATCTCCTTTAATTGCTGCGAAATTTCGAATTCCTTTCCATTTGAAATCAATGTTATATCCTTTGTAAATGCCAAAAGTTCGATTGCCTCTTCTGCTGCATGATTTGTATTTCCAATTACTGCAACTTTCTTCTGCTTATAAGGCCAGCCATCACATGCAACGCACGTATGCACGCCCTTGCCAAGTAATGCCCTTTCATTCGATATGCCCGCGGTTCGCAACGCAACGCCTGTACAAATAATTATCGTCCTTGATTCGTATTTTTTATTATCAGAAGTTTTGATTGTAAAATTTTCAATTCTTTTCTCCGTGTGTACAACCTCCTGCTCTAAAAATTCTGCGCCATATTTTTTTATTTGTTCTATGCCGTGCTCAATCCATTCTTGCCCGCTAATCGAATCAGTGCCAATATAATTACCGACATCAGCAGCGCTTTGCAGCATACTTTTCTTTGGTTCTCCAACAACTAGGGTTTTTAGCTGCGCACGCGCTGCAAAAACTGCGGCGGCAAGCGCTGCCGGGCCTGCGCCAATAATAATTGTATCATAGATCAAAGAATCTGTCATATTGATTATTGTTGGTGTAGATTTAAATTTTTTGTTATATTTTGATACATCTATTTTTATTCCCTTTATTACACAAAAAGTAACTACTGATCATTATGAAAACGCTTGCAAAATCTGGTGTTTCTCTACAAACACATAGAAGAAAACCAAATCTTCGTCAAAGTGATTTGGTTTCCATGTGGGATGATTTTATAGACTGGCCTGCGAGAAGGGCTGCTGAAAATGGATTCTTAGAAAGATTTTTTGATGGAGATATAGTAAGACGCGTTTTCGATGCTTGTCTTGGCACTGGTTGCGATAGTATCCATCTGTTAAAGCAGCAACTTCAAGTTACCAGTAATGAAATAAATCCCGTATTTAGAAAAAAAGCGCGTGATAATGCAAGACGCAACGGAGTTCGATTGAGGTTAACTACGCATGACTGGCGCAATATCGACTTGCTGGATACAAGTTTTGATGCAGTAATATGCTTGGGTAATTCTTTGTGTTGTCTTTTTGATCGTAAAGATCAGTTGCAGGCGTTGAACGAATTCAGAAGGTTACTTCGAACTCGTGGTTTACTAATTATTGATGAGAGAAATTTTCAAAGGATTTTTGATGATAAAGAAAAAATATTCGCAGACCCGACATCGTATAACATTAGTCATGTTTATTGTGGCAAAACAGTTGTAGGCTATCCGATCGAAATCGAAGATGATAAAGTTGTTATGGAGTATTTGGATATTAGAAACGCTAAAACCGCTCACCTGATTCTTTATCCGTTTAAGCGAGATGAATTAAGGCAACTGCTAGTGGAAGCTGGTTTTAGACCTGAACGTATTGCTACATTTAGCGATTATAAAGAAGGGTACGATCCCAGGGCGGATTTTTATCAACACGTTTGTATGAGGTCCTAAAATACCTACAATAACCTTAGTAATTCTTATCCGTAATGACTATCTCCAATCTCGAGAGTAAGCACTTGTTCAAGATCTTTCTTTAATTTATCCTTATCTTTTTTGGATAATTTTAGTTGCTCGAGTTTCTGGTCCCATTTTACGAGCGAGCCGGCAATGCGTTGAAGCAGTCTTTCATTGTCCGTATACTTTGCATACTGCAACAGGCAGCGTAATGCGTATTCAC
>JAHFGR010000146.1 GCA_023247345.1 Microcaldota archaeon
GACGTCGAGAAACTTATGTTTATCTATTCCTTGGCAGTAAAGGATGAGAAAAAAGCAATGGAGCATATTAACAAGTTATACGCTATAAACAGAAGACTGGCAGAGGATTTCATCCTGAAATTTTTGTAATTATAAAATATTAAAATAGATTAAAAATAAATAAAAAATTAAAAAAGAAAAAAGATTTTATCTTTTTCTTCCACCTTTCATTGCTGGTGGCATGTTTAATTCAACACCCATTCCTTCTTCTTGTCCAGATGCCATTTGGTATACTGATATTAAAGCTACTACCAATGCTGCTGGAGCAACAAAGACGCCGATTGCACCAAGGAAACCACTTACCATTGGTTCTACACTCGCAAGTGGGCCAGAGTATAAGTTTTGTAATGATGCACTAATGCTCTGAACACCTAACAGTGCAATTGCAGATATTAAGAATCCTTGTGCTTCTCTTGGGCTTATGTTCATAAAACCGACTAGAAGACCTAATAACGCTAGTACTGCATATATGCCAGCTCGATTATTCTTAACTACATCAAAGCTGCCTGCCAAAAGGCCTACTACTAATGCTAGCAAAACGCCTACGAGAAACAATATTTCTCCCATTTTTGATTCACCCATATTACATCACCTGATAATACTAGCCACCCGGTGGCCGAAACCCATCTCGGAGTTTCAGATTATCGTTTTTGCAATCGAGGATGGTCTGCCTCGATTACTTACACAAAGAAGGAAAGAAAATATTTATAAATATAGCAGTTAGCCTTACGACGTTAGTCCTATTTTTTGCCATTATTTTGCTGTTACGGTATACAAACATATAGCATGTAACACAAAATGTGATAAAAATAATAGCAATTTTATTTTTTATCCAATAATAAATGCTCATAAACAAACGCAGCGACAAGCGCTCCAATTATCGGCCCGACCCAATAAATTATCTGCGTATTCCAAATGCCGCTTGCTAATGCCGGGCCAAATGCACGCGCTGGATTCATTGCAGCACCAGTTAATACGCCGCCAAAAAGTATATCGAATATAAGGACGCTACCAATTGCAAGTCCATGAAATCCTTTTGGCGCGCGGTTATCAACAGCAACACCAAATATAGTGAGCACAAGGAAAAATGTAAGTATGGCCTCAACAGGTATTCCAAATTCTAATGAGATTATTGCAGGAAACCCATAAATTACTTCTCTACGAACTTGCGAAAACAAGGCAGCAAGAGCAAGGCCTGCAATGCTTGCACCCAATAACTGAGAGAATACATAAGCAGCGGCGTTTTTTACATCAATTCTTTTTGTTGCGAGCATTGCAATAGTGACTGCGGGATTAAAATGCGCGCCGCTTATATGAGATAAAGCATAGATCATTGCCATTAAAACTAAACCATGAGCGAGCGCAATACCAATTAAGCCGGGCGTACCATTCGTAAGAGTGGTTATCAAAACAACGCCAGCACCAATAAAAACAAGTGCAAAAGTTCCTAAAAACTCTGCAGTATACTTTTTTATATCATTCATAAAAAATATTAAAAAGTAAAGCTTTTTTAATGAGTGCCAACTAATGTAATTACATTATAATAAAACTCTTTATATTGTTAGATCTTATAACTACTATTAACGGTGATATGAAATGGGAATTAGGCCTGGACGGGCAATTAGGGATATGGATAAAGTTGCATGGACAAGATATTCAAAAAGCAAACCAAGAAAATCATATATAAAGGCAATGCCACATCAGGATTTGCAGCAGTTCAGAATGGGCATTAGAAAGGATGATTATGGACTGGTTTTAAGCCTTGAAGCACAGGAAGATGTGATACTGAGGGATAATGCGATCGAAAGTGCAAGGCAGTCAGCAAATAAGCTTTTGGAAAAAACTATCCCGAATAACTATTATTTTATTGTTCGCATTTTTCCGCATCATGTAATAAGAGAAAACAAGATGATTGCCGGTGCTGGTGCTGACCGTCTGCAAAAAGGAATGAGACAATCTTTTGGAAGACCTACTGATAAAGCTGCACGTGTTTACTCAGGTGGCCCGCTTTTTACGGTTCATACTTATAAACAACACGAAACATTAATTAAAGAAGCATTAAATCGCGCAAGAAAAAAGTTGTCAGGTACTTTTAAGATTGTAGAATAGAATAGGCAGCGGGCTACTTTATTAGTTTTATTTGCCATTTTGGTCTGTGTTTATTGGTGTTAATATATCTTTTTAAACCTATCAGGACATAGTAATATGCATCTAGAATATTTGATATAGGTGGAAGTATGGTGGGTGAAAACAGAGTTAGCGTTGACGATGCACTAATCAGTACAGATGTCGATAAGCTAATAAGAACCATTTCTAATAAGAAGAAAATTAATGTTTACGACTTAGAGAAGGAAACAGGTATAACTAGGAAAACAATAGACAAATGGATTCTTGTTTTAGAGGATGAAGGATATATAAAAATCGAATATCGTTTCACTAATACGTTTGTTATCTGGTTAGGTGGAGTTCTTCCGTCTGGTCAGAAGGAAGATGTTGAGTATGTTGTTGAGGAAGAGCAACCTACTTTTCCAAAGATGCCAACCATGAACCAAGACGAGTCTTCAATGGAGAACCTTAAAGAGAACATTATTGGAAAAATAAGCGAAGAAAATACAGAAGAATTGGACAGAGACATTGAAGAAAAGCAAGAGGAGACAACAAGTTCAGAAGATAATATTACCGGACAAAATCTAAAAACTAATTTGGATAAAGTTGAAGAAACTAATATGGTGGGGGAAGAAGAAACTGAAGCAGATACGAAACAAGTTTCAGAAGTTAAAACGCAGACTGTTGAGGACCTAAAAGAAAAGATTGCAATAGAAGCACATGATGAATCTGATCATAGACGGAATAAATATTATTCAAAGTCAAAAAAGTCATCTGAAAAGATTAAAATAAATGAAATTATTAATAGCTATTTAGAGGACATAAACAAGCAAAAGGATGAGATTGAAAAACTAAAGCAAGAAAAAGGAAAATTATACCGAGATAGATATATGACGCTTGAAAGCAAAGTTGAAGGTGACATAGTTGCAATAACAGAAAAGGTTCTTGAAAAAGAAGGCCGCATTTTAGAGCTAAGAGAAAAAGTATTGGAGCTTCCAGACAAGGTAGACGAAGTTGAAAAGCTTCATAAAACCATGGCACGGATAGAAAAAGAAGGCCGGGGCATAATCAATACAACAAAGGAAAAGGTAAGCCAGTTTTTGAATAAGATAAAAGAATCAGAGAAAGGTATTAATGATAAGATACAGTCTGGAAGAAAAACCATTGAAGAGGAAATAAAAAAGGCCAGCGAATTGCAGGATGCTGCGCAATCAGTGGAACAGAAAATCGAAGGAATGAGGGCTACGCTGAATGAAACTAGCAGAGCAATAGAAGATCTTAATGAATCCATGCGAGTTATGTTAAATCAATTAGAAGACGCAACCGAGACTAAAATTGAAATTTCAGAATTAACTAATAGGATCCGGGTTTCTGTTGACAAAAA
>JAHFGR010000147.1 GCA_023247345.1 Microcaldota archaeon
AGGACAGGAACTGCAACCATGGAAAATGCTAGTAGGTGATGAGCGATTAAAATACCGCGAGCAGCTTTGGGAAGTATATAAAGAAGCTTATGGTAAAGTTGGTCTATTATACGATAATCCAGAAGCGCTTTTTGACAGGCTTCCTATTTGGTATGTTTCTACAGATGCAACTGGAAAAGTAAATGCGTTTGCAGTATTTAGCGAAACGCCAAATGGAATAAGATTAGGCTTGGTTGGTGCTATTCCAGAATCTGCAGAAGGAAGGGCAGCAGCAGTTGCAATGATAAAAGAATTTGCCAAAATGCCTGGATGGTATGGAGCTGTTTCCGAGAAGCCAGCTGCAATTGCGCTTGCTGCCGGCG
The DNA here is from genome assembly GCA_023247345.1 of Microcaldota archaeon. Lineage (GTDB taxonomy): Archaea > Micrarchaeota > Micrarchaeia > Anstonellales > Bilamarchaeaceae > JAGVWJ01. Next base: position 363 of record JAHFGR010000147.1, read on the forward strand.
CGCCAGTAGTAGATTTTCCAATAGCACAAAGATTAATGGGAAAACAAAAAGGCGCAAAGTTTAGCAATGCACAAAGAGATATGAAAAATATAATAAAAATGGAAGGCTATGAAAATTCACAGATTGCAATAAATGCAGCAAAAAGAACAGGTCGCAATGAATCAGAACTTGGTATTGTTGATCTTATAGATCAGGCAATTATTGACAAGGAAATTCCAAATACACCGCAAGCGCGTCAAAATTGTTATGCTATTGCGCAAACAATAAACGGACAAAAAACAGTTGTAATAAAAATGATGGTCGGAAGCCCAAAAATTAAATAATTTCGAAAAATCTCCAAAAAGTATTTCCATTTAAGATTGCGCTTAGTAATTCCATATCTTTTCTTTCTATTTTAGCTCCACTATCCAGTTCTGCGGCCTTTTTCCCTAGAAAATTTAGATCTTTTCTAGCAGCATTTATGCAAGCAACTATTACTGATTCTATCTTTAGATTTGCATTTCGATCTTCTGTTTCGCCTATTTTAAACTTAGCAAGAACCTTTCCATCTGGATCTTTGAAAGCCAATTCAGTATTAGCTATGCTGCTTGGTCTTCTGCTAGCTATAGTAGAGATATAAGACCTTACTGCATCTCTTAATATTTTTGCATCGTTATCTAGATTTCTTTCAACAGACCCAATAAGCGATCTACAAGCAGCTGCAATATTATCCGTCAGCGCTGCTCCACTTATAGCATCAACTGCATCTTGCCAAGTTGGTGGATTTTTCATTGCGCCTTCAAGCTCGCTTGCTACTAAAACTTTAATCACAACATCTCTTCCATCGCGTTTATCTAGGAATGTAAAATATGTTTGCTGGCCTGTCGATCTTATATTAACATACCAAGGATCAGCTTGAAGCCATGCGGGTATTTCTCTCCTCCCAACAGTATAAAATGGATCTTCAGCCATGCCTACTTCCTCGCTTGCTTTTTCACCATGCAAAGTAAGATAAGCTGTATTTCCAGTTTTCATATTTTCTGGCGGCCTTAGAACTAAGATCAATGCATCTGGCATCGGCTTCAGGGGTAGTACGTGTTTCAATGATTCTATTGCCTGCGCTCTACTGATAGTTCTCTGCTTATCTGGCGGTAAAATTGCAGGTTTACCATCTCTTTTGCCAGATTTTTCATCTCTCATTACATTACCGTCTTTGCGCGTAATCATATAATATCCCGAGACCAGAAAGTTTGTCGGTCTCGATCTATACACAAACCATTTCTATAATACTAAGACCAACAATCAAAAAACTCATTTGGTTGTGTATATGTTTATAAAGCGTTTAGGATATAAATTTATTCTTATTAGCGGGGAAGCGGGATAGGGGAGCCTGGAGTTCCCGCCGGAAGATGTATTTAATTTTTTTATAATTGTTAAATACTTCTGGCGAAGCTCATAACCCGGTGTGCTCTTAGAGCTGTTTTGTATCTAAAGCACGGGTAAAGGTCGGTAGTTCAAATGCGCTCTTTCGGGTTGCCTAAAGAGCGCCCAGAAAAAATCTACCTCCCGCTAATTTTTTTATTTATAAATATTTCAAAAATTCTTCTCTTTCAATTCCTAAATCTTTTCTGATAATTTTATTAAGCAGTCCACGATCAATTTCTTCACCAGGATGATTCGGAACAGTAGTTGTTTTTCCATCAGGATGTCTAAAAAACATATGGCTACCTTTCTGTCTTATAAGTTCAAAACCTATTTTTTCAAGAATTCGAATTAGTTCTCTTGGTTTTAGAAGCGGTAGCTTACTCATGCAGGAACCCTAATTTTTTGTAAACCTATAAACCTTTCTTTTATTGTTTCCTGAGTTGCCTCTAAATATAATTCTATTGCTTCCTTTGTTCTTTTTATCAATTCATCAATTGTTTTAGCTTGTGTATGACAGCCTGGTAACTCTACAACTTCTGATAAGTAATAGCCATCTTCTCCCTTTTCTATAATTACATTAAACTCTCTTTCTTTATTTTTCGCCATAGTATATTAATTAATCAGATGTAGATTTAAATCCTTCTCCCGCTAATTTTTTCTTCTCCGTTTATTGTTGTGCAGGCGCCTTTGTCTCAGTTTGCCCTGTGGGTAAATCTCTCGGAAAACCTGCCTTTCCTCGATCTAGTTTATTTTTTATTTCTTCAAATAAAGCGGCAATTTGCATCCCCTTCTCAGTTAGTTTTGGAAAGCGCTTTTTGCCTCGTGTTTCCATTGTAACTATTCCTTCTTTCTCCATTTTCGAGATAAAATTTGTAACAAAGACATAAGTAGTGCCTGTTGCCTTTGCAAGCTTCGAGAGATACCAAACTGCTTCTGGGTCTTTTAATGCAATAATTATTCGCACCGGTTTTTCTCTAACTAACATTGAAAGCATAACATGTATTTTGATTATAAGTTTAAATTCTTTCCTAAGGTTTCAGTGAGGTCGATCGAAAACATACGGCCGAAAACACACAGTTGAACCGCAACTTTTATAAACACGCATTTACATAATAATTAACATGCGATTAGTCATAGCGAGAAGAATGGCAGTAAGCCCGAGGCAGGATGCTGGAAGCTTAGCAGGAGGCAGTAGGGTAGAAGTAGTAAGCCAGAGGCAGGAAGCTAGAGGCATGAGGGTAGAAGCAGTAGGCCCTAAACCTTACAGCCTAAAGCCTATAGCAGCGGCCAATAGCCGCTTTGGCAGATATAAACCAGAATCCAGTCAGAAAATAAGACAACCAGATATTATAGGCCAATCATACGTTGAACAAGCAAGAAGAGCAAGGGAAATGCTTAGATCAATGACTCCAGAGAAAGCGTTAGAAGTGATCGAATTTCACAAAAAATTAAATTTCTTTCAATCATTAGAACTAGCAAAAACAGAAGGAAAACTAATAGTTTCAAATGATATTCACGATGGAATTCTAACAAAAACAACTGATAAAGAATACATAAAACAAAATTACCCCGTATGGACAGGAACCCTAGTTATCTACGAAGCACCAGATAAACCTTTTAGTGAGCAGGTTATTTATCGCTGGGAGGATAATAAAATAAACCATTCTATTTCATTCAAAGTCCCAAAACAATTTAGAGGAAAGAAAAACTGCGCATTAGTAATCGAACATCCAGATTTCGAATTGATAGCACTTG
>JAHFGR010000148.1 GCA_023247345.1 Microcaldota archaeon
GATTCTAGAACCCTTTACTTTTTTCTTTGATAATCTCAGCTTTGATTTATTCAATAAAGTATTAATTACACTGGTGTTTACGTTACTTATTCTAGTTTTTAAATCAAATATAAGAATATCAAGGCTGCTCTTTTTTTTGATCGCAAAGTATGGTGCTAAATGAAAAAATACGGCGCTCGTTCTATTTATATGCCAAACCAGAGAACTGCCTACGGAAGTAACCTTAACTATATTGTAATCTAAAAATTCTTTCATTACTTTATTAACTGCTACATGACTAACACTGAGAATTCTAGCCATTTCGCGCTCACTAACTGGTGCACTGTCTGATAATAGAAAGTCTAATATGCGATTTTTTAATTTAGAGCCAAGTATCTTCTTTATTAGAGGCTCTCTGTCGATTCTCATAATTAGTTAACATATGTTAACCTTTTAAAGTTAACGTTTGTCAACTAACAGTTTACATTATCAAAAATATCTCTTTAGTTTAGTCTTAGTCTCCTCGAGCAATTGCTTTTCTTCGCTATCTAGCAGGTTCATCTGCTTTTCCCATTTTTTTATCTCATCTTCGAGCATATGAACATATAGTGTATCGTTTTCCCCTGCTTCTTTCCCATAGGTCATCCCATCGCAAGAAATTGCGACTTGCATGCCCCTTGTTGCTTCTTCAATGTCTTTCTTTTCATGCTGTATGCCGCGAAGCTCGCCGACAAACTGCCCAGATGCATTCATTAATCTGTATCCTTTTTTTATTCTGCCCCAAATAATTTCCACGCCAAAAACTGCTGGCTTGCTCGCACGAAAGCAAAAACCAGGCAATAGCTTAATCTTGCCGGGCCATGGAAATTTCGCAATAGCTTCTTGCTTTTCCTTTCTCTTCTCTTCATCAACCCATGCCTTGTATCTATCAATAAGATCGTAGACTATATTGCTCCAGATTATTGGTATTTTGCCTGCTTCGCTCTCTTCTCTTGCCTCATCTATTATTGGTGCATTAAAACCAAGAACTACTCCAAGATATTTGTTCTCATTTCCAACTGCCTTAGCAGCAAGAATATCTTTCCTGTTAATCTTGCCAACGCCAACTTGTTTAACCGGAATGTTTTGATCCTTAAGTAATCTTAAGATCGCTTCAACGCTACCGAGGCTGTCTGCTTTAAGAATCACACCAAAATCAGCATTTTCAACTAAAACATGCTTAAACTGCTGCTCGATTTCCTGCTTGTCTCTTTCAAAATCTTGTACGACTTTCAATGGCGAACCTGGCAACGCGTTATCGAGTTGAGGAGCGAATATTTTAACACCTGCGGCTGCAACAACTTCATTTAGGTAGGTAAATTTATCTCCTCCTTGCAAATTCGGCTCGAGCAAACCGCGCACATTAGTCGTTTTTATGCCTTCTGCGGTGAGGAACATTATTTCATCGCCTTTGCGCAAAATGCCTTCATAAATAATAACATCAACTGTTGTTCCGAGTCCTTTCTCTTCTTTTACTTCCATTATATTTCCTTTTGCCGGGCCGCTTACTTCTATGCGCAAACTACTTTCTAAGAATTTTTGGCTAAGACCGGATATTAAAACGAGCAGTTCGCTTAACCCTTCTTTTGTTTTTGCACTCATCGGGATAAGTGCAATTTGTTTACTAAAATCCTGCACGCGGTCAAATCTTTCGCTATCAAATCCATATTCAGAAATTTTTCCAATAATCTCGTATAGTTTCTCGTCCAATTTATTGCGCGTGTGTTCTGGCTGCTTTTCAAAACCTTCCAAAAAGCTTGTTGTTCCGTGCGACTTCCAACCATTCAGCAAATCGATTTTATTCACTGCGATTACGAATGGCGTCTTGTATTCCTTGAGGATTTTTATGCTCTCGATTGTTTGAGGCTGAAAACCTTGCTGAATGTCTACTACAAGAATTGCAATGTCTGCAATGCTGCCTCCGCGTTCGCGTAAATTGGTAAATGCTTCATGGCCCGGGGTGTCGATAAAAAGAAGACCTGGGATTTTTAGGTCTGTACGCATCTTATTACCTAAAGTCTTGGAAAGCGCGTCTATGTCTTCTTTGCTGACATAACTTGCGCCAATCATTTGCGTTATTCCGCCTGCTTCTTTTTTTGCAACTGTTGTTCCTCTGACACTGTCAAGAATCGTCGTTTTCCCATGATCAACATGAGCAAGCACAACAACTATTGGACTGCGAATTAGCATAAGTATCTCCTACCTTGGGCATTGAGCCCCGAGCCATTCTAATAATTAGAAATTAGAAAGAATATAAATTAGAAGCTATCTTGGTCAGCGACTTTTACGATAATCAAAGACTTTATCGTAAGTTGGATGATCATAGAAATCTAGAATAACTGCTAGTATTTCGACCTCTTCATTTTTTAACGTGTAAATCAAGCGCCATCCACCAGTCAAATTCATCTTCCAAAGATTCGTTATCTTATATAATTCGATGTATTTTCTTGGGATCTGGGCTTTAGGTATTGCAACACCAGCTTGTGGATTCATTTTGAGATAAGAAATTTTATTCTCTATTGATTTGAGCAACTGTTGATGTTCTGAATTATTTATGCTGTTACTCTTTTCTTCATCTACTGTATCTACCAACTTTCTGTAAGCTGGTAAAACATCTTCGGCAATTACAACAACGACGGGTTTATTCACACTCTCATACCCTTTTCTATTGCTCTTTTCATTTCTAGACTTGGATTATACACCCAAATTATACCCTTATGCCCATCGATAATTTTTCCACTATCTTCTAGATATTTTAATATTACGTTAAGTGTTTGGTGCTGAACTTTCTTTGATAGTTTTCTTTTTAATGTTTCTCGCTTAATAGGTAGTTGTTCATTCTTCAATACTTCTTCAACCATTAATACAGTTTTTAGATTTGGGTAATGTAAGGGTTCCCTTTCAAATTGTATTGTTTTTTGCATATTATCACAATTAATTTATACACTAAGTAGTATAAAAATGTATCATTTCTTGTATAAGTATATATAAAGCTGATCTTTATAAGGAAGACGTATTTGAAAGAAATTTTGTCTATCTTGAATTTCTTAAATCATAAAGTCTTTGATACATAAGAACATTCGCAACTATGCCCGGCATAAATCCGCGATCTATGGAAAAACTTTCATCGTTTCCATGATAATGGTCGCTTGGATCATTATAGGCGTTGAAAACGACCGGCACACCCAGTATTGTTTGATAGAACATGGCAATTGGTTCTGTCCCTCCACAACCAGCAAAATCTACTTGCTGAACGCCAAACGCCTCGCTCATGCTTACGGCAATTGCATCAAATTGTGGACCAGTAACATCAGTGCTGAACGGATAAGCAATGTGACCTGCTTCGATGTGCAGAGATTCTGGGCCTAACTGCGTTTCTGCTTCTAATTTTCTATAGACTTCTGTCCTAAACATTTCAAAAATTTCTCTTGGATCTTGGTCTGCAACTAATCGCATGGTAACATAAGCTTGTGCTCTAGTAGGTAGAGTATTACT
>JAHFGR010000149.1 GCA_023247345.1 Microcaldota archaeon
TTGATCTCGCGCCAAACGCTTTATCTGGAGTTAATTGAACTTCTTTCGATTCGCCTTTTTTCATATTTGCAAGCGCTTCTTCTAAGCCGACTACAAGTCGATCATAGCCGAATACAATTAGTAAGGTGCCTTCCTTATTATGCAACTTTTTTGCTATTTCACCATTAGTACTGTCGAATACGTTGCCTTTGTCATCATGCCCAGTATATTCTAGCTTTATGAAATCTCCTTTATTTAACATAGAATCACGCTCTTTATTCTTAGGGAATAAACTAAGGAATAAACATTTATTTTTAAGCTTTATTAACAAATTGTTTATAAAGTGGATGCTAATTGTTGGTTTAGGAATCTAAACTGCAAGTTCGCGCGGTTTTGGAGTCAAAAAATAAGCGCTTTGTGGTTTTGGAATGAAAGCCTTTTGTCTAAGAAAGACATAATGAGAACAGGGGATTAAATGGATAAAAAACAAATGTTAATGATCGGATTTGCGATATTTACAGTAGTCTTATTTATATTAGAAAATTTTTCTTTTGGATTCCTTACCACTGGTGTAAACCCACTTAGATTAAGTGGTGGAGATGCTCAAGCACCGGTAATACAAACGGAAAATGGAATCGCAGAATTCGATGCTACGCTAAAATATTACGAATCTTATCTTGTGAGCAAAGATAAGCTGGAACAAGAAATGATAACAAAAATAAAAGAAAACAACAGGGTTTTAAGCATTACAAATTCGCAACAAGGTTATATTATAGAGGTAAAAACTAAGGATGATGTACTGGAAGTTTATAATTATTTAAAAACGTTAAATATAAGTGCGAAAGGCGTAGCGAATTTCGGGGCGCCACAATTAATCGAGGTAAAACTTGCAGATGGAAGGGTAATAGAAACAAACGGAAACGAAGGAATAGCGCTAAGATTAGATATAGAACCTACGATCAAAGAAGGAAGTAGAATAAGAATGAAAATGGTAACTATTGCCCAAGGAGAAGTCATATCACAGTATGGCCAACCACAATTAGTTTCCAGTTTAGTAACTATTAATGGAGCTGCGATAATTACAGAGTTTGTAGGGTCGAATTCTAATTACTTTGTACCGTGGGAACAAAGAAACGATATAAACGTCAGCGCATTATCAATGCAATATACCGACGTGACATACGCTAGAAAGGATGCGATAATATTCAATCAGACGTTAACTGTGGAACAAATTAAAGAAAAGAAAAAACTACAATACGTAACTTTTATTAGCGAGAATAGCGCTGAAATTAACTCGAGCTTCGAGGATAAAGAAGCGATAAAAAAAGATTTTGGACTTAATGTAACGTTCTTAGATTCTATTCTAACTATTTCTACAAACAGATCAATGGATTTAACTTATAAAAGTGAAACGAAGTATAGATACAAACTAGAAGTAAATAATACAGGTAGTTACTCCTTGCAAGATAGAAATATCGAATTAGTGATGGATAAAATATATGAAGTTGGCACTGAAATTCCGGTGACATTCGACCTAGAGGTTGTAGCTGGCAATGTGAAGAATATAACGAATGTAAAATTAAATCAAACTTCTTAAGCGCTCGCAAGCCATGTGCCCAACGATAAATGCAATTACCTGTTTTGGTACAAGAACTTGCCATTTGTTTCCGTTAGTCATTAATTTTCTGATTTTTTTACCCTCGTACTTGTCGCGATCAAAGAAACCAATTGATTTTACTGGCTTTTTTGCTTCTGAGAAGAGGGTTTTAACTAAATTATTATTAGATAATACGACGTCAAAATGCGGGACGTATTTAGTTATATGTGATACCCAAAGTTTATCATTATTAATATCTCTTACAGGCACTAGAATCAGTTTGGCAAGCTCGCTTTGCGAAAAACAGTTTCTTATCATTTCTATGCGCTCGCCTGCTGTGAAAGGATTCTCAAAATTTTGCTCTTCCGCACTACCAATTGCAATGATGATTTCTTCATATTCAGCGAGGAGTTTTTTTACAACAGTATAATGGCCTTTGTGAAAAGGCTGAAATCTTCCTACGAATAGAACGCGCTTTTTTGTCATGAAAAAATATGATACGCATAGATTTATAGATTTATAGATTTATGAATGGGGTGAATTTATGGCAGAGAATTATAAAGAAAAACCAAAATTTCTAGGTAATGAATTTAAAATAGATGCAGTACCTCCAACATTTTTTACATATCTTGGTCTTAGCGCTAGTTCTGTAAAGGATGTAAGAGGAGTAATACCTAAAGATCCTGGAAGGCTAGACATAAGAGTTACTCTTACCGATGGTTCAGAAAAATTTTACCACTATTTAAACGATCAATTATATCCAAAAGTTCCAAAGAAGTTAGATAAATAATCTAGCTATTCAACGCTTCCAATTTTACACCAACAAGTTTGGAAACACCATCAACTTTAGTTACACCAAATACGGTTTCTGCAGATGACATAACCATGTCGTTATGCGAAACAACTAAAAATTGAGTATCCTTTGACATGCTTGCGATAAGCTTTGAAAGATTTTTACTATTCTCTTTATCGAGCGCAGCATCAACCTCATCCAGTACATAGAATGGCGATGGCTTAAAGAATTGCAATGCAAAGATAAACATCAATGCTACAAGCGAATTCTCGCCGCCAGAAAGTGAATTAAGATCGTGTTCCTTGCCAGCGCGCTTTAATTTTATATAAAGCCCGCTTTCAAAAGGTTCGTTTGGCTTATCTAAATATAAAAATCCTTCTCCGATGTGAAGATGCTGGAACATTTTCTTGAAATTATCGCTAACTGAATAAAATGTTTCAAAAAATGACTCTTTTTTTCTCTCTTCGAGTTCGCCGATCATATTTAGAACAGCCACGCGCTCTTCAGATAACTTTTGTATCCTTTCTTTTGCCTCACCAATTTCAGCATATTTTTTCTCGTAGAGTTCAATCGCGGCCAGGTTAACATTACCTAGGCTCGTAATTGATTCTTCTGAGGATTTAATTAGCCCGGTGAGTTCATCTTTGCTTAATTGTAGCTGCTCAAACTCAGGATAATTAGCAAATTCAGAATTGAGATCTTGCAAACGCTGCTCGGACGTTGCTTTCTTAATAGATATCTGATTTTCTTCTTTAGTAAGCTTGTCTATTTCGATTCTCTTTTCACCTTTTGTTTTACCCAGCTTTTGCAGTTCATCTTCGAATTTCTTCATAGTTTCAAAAAGTTTTTCTATTTCTCTGCTATAATGAGCGATATTTTCTTCGCTTTTTTGTAGCTCTGCGTTGTCATTGGAAAGTTGCTTTTTCAATTCAACAATCTTAGTAGTAATTTCCCTCTTATCTTTGTCTATTTGCTTAATTTTGTCTTCTTTTGTAAATGAATCTCGTTTTCTCAATTCTAATTCATTTAACTTGCCTTCGTATGTTGCACGAAGAGAAGATAGACGCGATGCAAGCTCAGTTCTCTTAGTTTGTTCAGCGTCTGTAAAATCTTTTTCTTTAACTTC
>JAHFGR010000150.1 GCA_023247345.1 Microcaldota archaeon
TTAAAAATGAATCTATTTCATTAGATACATTTAAAAATATCATTTTCTATAATATTTTTGGTGATATTAATGGATGAGATAGAAGGAACAGTAAGAAGGTGGGGTTCTTCATTTGCAATAGTAATTCCAAAAGATGTGGTAAACACAGAAAAAATTAAAGAAGGAGACAAACTTCACTTAATAATAGACAAACATGCTGATCTTAGTAATATTTTCGGTACTCTAAAAACAAAGGTTTCTGGCCAAAAATTTAAGGACATGTGTCGAGAGGGTTGGGATTGATGTCCTCTATATTTTTAGATACCTATGCAATATTTGAATTGATTAAGGGCAATCCAAATTATGCTGATTATAAGCAAGGGTTTCAATACATAACGACAATCTTTAATCTCACCGAATTTTATTATAATTTAAGACGTATTGGAACAAAAAAAGAAGAAGCTAAAGAATGTTTTCTTAAGTTCTCTGATTTCAGAATATCCGTAACTGCAGAAGTAATAACAGATGCTGGAGAATTTAAGCTTCAGCATAAGAAGAAAAAACTTTCCTATGCAGACTGTATCGGGTATGTAACAGCAAAACAACTACATGTCCCATTTTTAACAGGTGATAGTGCTTTCGAAAAATTTGAGAACGTTCTTTTTATTAAATAAACAGATCGCTTTTTATTCATTTTCGCGTTATTATCTCTGCTGATTATATGCAATCTTCTTCTGATTACTTCGAAACATTAAAAAACGAGCTGCAAAAGGCTTATGCAACTGCACAGCAAGCAAGAAGCAAAGGCCTTGACCCTGAGCTGGAAGTAGAAGTTAAAATTACAAGAGATGTAGCTGCTCGCGTTGAAGGAATCGTAGGCCCGCCAGGCATAGCCGAAATAATCAGAAAAATGGAGCAAGGCGGCAAATCTCGCGAGGATGTTGCATTTGAAATTGCGAAAATGATTGCGAGCGGCGAAATAATAAAGAGAAATAAAGAACAACTGCTCGAACAAGCAGTGCGAACTGGCCTTGGTATTTTAACTGAAGGTGTGCTCGTTGCGCCTACTGAAGGAATTGCAAAAGTACGCATAAAAACTAATCCAGACGGTAGCGATTTTGTTGCTGTTTATTATGCCGGGCCGATAAGAAGTGCAGGAGGCACAGCAGTTGCGCTTAGCGTTGTTTTAGCAGATATTGCGAGAAGGGCAGTTGGCATTGGCGATTATCGAGCAACTGATACTCAAATCGAGCGATATGTAGAAGAAATAAATATTTACGAGGCGCGCGTAGCGCATTTGCAATATAAACCGCCAGAAAACGATGTAAGGCTGGTGGTGCAAAATTGTCCTGTTTGCGTTGACGGCGATCCAACCGAAGATATCGAGGCAAGCGCATTTCGAAACGTGCCAGGAGTAGAAACAAATCGAGTTCGCGGCGGTATCCCCCTGGTTATCTGCGAAGGCATTGCGCAAAAAGCATCAAAGCTACTGAAGTATACAAAGAAGCTTAAGCTGGGTTGGGAATGGTTAGAAAAAATAATTAAAATTACAAGAAAAGAAGACAAAATAGAAATTAAACCTGATGATAACTATTTGGACGGATTAGTTGCTGGTCGGCCCGTATTTAGCTATCCATCAAATAAAGGCGGGTTTCGCTTACGCTACGGCAAGAGCAAGACAAATGGTTTAATGGCTAAAAATATTCATCCCGCAACTATGATTCTGCTTGAGGGTTTTTTGGCCTTTGGGACGCATATGAAAATTGAAAGGCCTGGCAAGGGCTGCGTTATTGCGCCATACGAAGAACTGGAGCCGCCAGTTGTCAAATTAAAAGACGGAAGCGTAACAAAAGTAAAAACACTCGAGGATGCGCAGCGAATAAAAGAGAATGTTGCTGAAATTTTATTTTTGGGAGATCTGCTCATAACATTTGGAGATTTTTATAAATCAAACCATCCACTGCTACCTAGTGCTTGGTGCAAAGAATGGTTTAAGAAAGAATGCAAGGAAAAGGGTGTTGCATTACCAAGCAATGAAATGAGCGCCAAACAGGCGTTTGAATTTTCACAATTGCATAACGTGCCATTACATCCTGATTACACTTTTAATTGGCATGACATAAGCGCACTTCAGCTTAACCAACTTGCTAATTGGCTTATTACTGCTAAATTAAAATTCGATGGCGAAGAGCTAAGAGAGGCAGTGCTCAAGGCAACCGAAACGCTCACAATATTAGAAGATCTTCTAGTTGAGTATAAGACGATTGGAGAAGAAATTGCTATCTCTGGCGATTATGCATATTCGTTATTTACCAGTTTAGGAATGCTGGAAAATAAAGAACTAAATAATATCAAATTTGCGACTGCTTTTAAGGAAGACAAAAAAACTTTAGATATAGTTAACGAACTTGCCGGAATTAAAGTAAAAGCAAAATCGCCAACTTACATAGGGGCAAGAATGGGTAGGCCAGAAAAAGCAAAAGAGCGCAAAATGGATGGCTCACCCAACGTGCTCTTTCCAACTGGCTCACAAAAAAACAGAAGTATTCTGAAGGTTTATCGTACGCTCAAAACAAAAGACGGAGAGAAAACAACTAATCTTGATTTGGCAAGAATGAGATGTGTAAAATGCAATTATCTTGGATTTTATTCAAGTTGCGATGTGTGTGGCAGCGAGTGTAAGCGCGAGCTCATCTGCCAAAAATGCAACAACATAGTACAAAGTGATCTTCATTGTGATAATAAAACAATTTCTTTTGATCGCAGGCCAATAAATGTTGTAAATCTGGTTGATGAAGTAAAGAAAAAATTAGATTTTACTCCCGAAGATGTAAAAGGAGTTAAGGGGTTATCTAATATTGAGCGCATGCCAGAGCGCTTGGAAAAAGGATTTTTACGTGCCAAAAATGATGTTTATGTTTTTAGAGATGGAACTAGTAGGTTTGATGCTTCTAACGTGCCGTTAACTGATTTTACCCCATCCGAGGTGAGGGTTAGTATTGAAAAATTAAAAGCGCTAGGCTATGAAAAAGATCACCTTGGCAATCCATTAACTAGCAGCGAGCAAACAGTCCCGTTAAAAGTTCAGGACATAATACTTTCTGAAAGTGGCGCAGCATACTTTATCAAAGTTGCTAGTTTCATTGACGAAATGCTAGTAAACATGTATGGATTGCCAGCTTTTTACAATGTTAAAACAAAGGATGATTTAGTGGGTCATCTGTGTGCTGGACTTTCGCCACATACAAGCGCAGCAGTGCTTTGCAGAATAATCGGGTTTACAGATGCTTATGTCGGATATGCACATCCGTTTTTACATGCTGCACGTAGAAGAAATTGCGATGGTGACGAAGACTGCATTATGCTCTTGCTTGACTCGCTTATAAATTTCTCTCGTCATTACCTAGATGAAAAACGAGGCGGTACAATGGATGCGCCACTTGTGCTCACACCAATTCTTGATCCAAAAGAAGTTGATGATGAAGCGCATGCAATA
>JAHFGR010000151.1 GCA_023247345.1 Microcaldota archaeon
ACTGCAAAATATTTTAAGAAATCAAAAACAGAAGCATTAAGTAATTTTTGCACACCGCTTGAACCAAAAGTTTTTAATACAGTTTCTAGAACGCCCATTGCTTTCTTCTGCTGATCATTCAATTCTTTTATAATCTTAAATCCTCCATCGCCAGGAATATAGTCTATAAATCCGTTCTTTGCTGCGCCTTTAAGCGCAATTTCTGCTTCTGCCGAGCACGCAACTATCAAATATTGTGGAAACTGCTTCTTTAGGCGTTCATAATTCTCCATCCCATTTGACAAATCGCATTTGTTTGCTGCAATTACTATTGGCTTTCCAATTTCGCGAATCTTTGTGCAAAATGCTAGGCGCTCTTGCTCGCTCCATTCACTAATTTTTTTCTCTTCTAAACTTAATTGCTTAAGTGTTTTCTGGACAATCGCCCGCTTAAGGCCGAGCCCGGAAAACTGTGCAGTAAGCAAATCCTCATTTTTCTTGTTAAGTGCACTTTCTCTGGAAAGTTTTTGCCAGTTAGCATCTAAAATTCCTTTAATCCAATAATTTAATTCTTCTTCTAGAAATTTTATATCATTTGCTGGATCATAACTGCCTGTTGCCACTGCTTCACCAACTTCATTAGTAGAACCAGAAACATCAACTATGTGTATAAGCACATCTGCTTGCCTTAGATCATCTAAAAATTTATTTCCCAGGCCTTTTCCTTCATGCGCACCTGGTACGAGCCCGGCAACATCCAATATTTCAACAGGCGCAAAACGTCGGGAGTTAATGCAAAAACCAGTTCTTGGATTGCAGCGCACGCCAAAGTCTTTATCAACACATTCAACTTCTACATATGCAACGCCACGATTAGGCTTGATAGTTGTAAAAGGACGCGCAGATCGCTCTACAGGTATACTCGTAAGCGCTTGGAAAAACGTTGATTTGCCTGTGCTAGGCTTGCCGAACTACGCCGATTAACACCGGACTTCACCTCGCATATTTATAGATGATATTTTTTTCATAACAATCTCCCAAAATAAGGTTTACTAAATCATTTCCAAGATAAGCTGCTAAAGAGCGCACGTCGTTTGCGTTGTTTTCTTTGACTTGCGTGTTTTTTATAGCTCTGACCACACGTTCGGTCCACTTAAGGCCGTTTAGATCTAAAATTTCCTCCAGTTCTATAATAACTTTCTTTATATTAGTATCTTTATTCCATTTGTCGCAATCATTGAGAGTATCACTTTTGGTTGGGTAGTCTACACTTTTTTCCTTAATTTTTTCTTTTGCTTTTTTCCAATCTAACCCTAAACTTGTAAGTACTTCATTTGTTAGATATAAATTCTCTATTACTTTACACTCTAGATAGATAGTTTTTATATATTGTTGTGTGCCTTGCGATGTATTGTTGCCATTTTTTTTATCTCCATCTCTTAGAGCATACCCTAAAATTTCATTTTCTTCCATTAAACTGCCATATAACTTCTCTAGCTCTTTTTGGTAGTTTATCATTTCATCTCCATTGCATGAGAAAACAAAAAAACTATTATTTTTAGATCGTGATATTTTTTTAAATATCTCTTCATCAGTTTCTCCTTCAACTAGCAATATGGGTTTGCCTAAGAGTGGGCCAATGATTATGCCATCGCCTAGGTATATTAACAAGTCTTCGAGATATTTGTTTATTTCTTGTGCTTCTAAGTTATCTAGTTTGTTGTTTACATAAATAATTCCTACTTTTTTTCCACCTAACTTACAAATTGCATAGAGTAAGCTAAGGCTATGTGTTGCAATAAATAACTGTATTTTATACGTGCTAGAAATATCGATCAATAACTTTGCTAAATGATACTGTTGCTGTTGATGTATATGCAGATCCGGCTCGTCTATCGTAATGATCTTGGGGATTAGTTCTCCTTTTTGTTCCCATTCTATACTTTGCAATAAAATATTAAGGTAAATCGCCAAGATTTCTGCTTCCCCACTACTAAACGCATTGCCAATTATTTCTTTATTGCTTCTACGTATGAATTTAATTTCACCTTTTTGCTGAATTTCTATTTCAATCTCAGGGAGTATTGTTTTAACACCTTTTGCTATTTCATCTTTAAGTGCAGCTTTTTCAGCATCTTTTGCACCTATATACCGTTCTCTTAATTTTGAAAGTGCCTCACTTTTGAACAAACCATCAAAATTATTTGTTATATTATTGCCGTGGTGTTCACCTCTTTCCGCTCTACTATCGGTGTCACTAGTTCGTTGTAAGTCGACACCTCTTTCTGCGGCTATGTGATAGCAGGACGATCGGTTTCTGTCTCTAATTCCTCTTAGTAATAAACTTGTTCCAGAGCCGACCTTCCCCAATAAAATAGTTATTTCGCTGAGATTACTTAACTTCCACTTAGTGCTACCTAGGTGTGATGGTCGGTCTATTTCAATATTTTCACAGTAAAGGCTCATTTTTTCACATCAAAACCCGAGACTGAAAACTCGGAACTGAAAAATAAAATGGGCCCAGAAGGAATTGTTCGTTGAAGCCTTGACATCTTTGATGTCAAGATTTGTCAAAGTTTTTTTGCAACTTTGACAAAGTCCTTTTAGAATCTTATTATATTCTAAGATTAAAAGGTCTTCCCCCCCAAACCGAGATATAGAAGACAAATCTTCGAGGTTGGAGACCTCAAGGGGCAAAAAGAAATATATAAGCACCCCTTATGGCATTGAACCTTCCGTCTTTCGCGTGTAAGGCGAACGTCTTACCGTTATCGCACTGCACTTTAATGCGCAGTTTTGGGCCGCCTTTTACCTAAAAGGCGGAAATCGACTATAGGCCCTAAAGATATAAGAAAATATAATTGAATAAAAGATATTAAATAGATTACATTGGCCTAAAAGGCGGTTTAGTAAACAAATAGTATTTCTCATTACCTTCGAGCTCGCTTGTTATTCTATGGGAAAAAATTCCAATTGGATCTGGCATAGTTGTCACGCGCTGTTTGATATCTACAAAGTTCTCGAATGGTTTTTTACCTCGCTCTTCTAAAAGCGCTTCCATGTTTTTCTTCCCAACACCTGGAAGTAGATCCAACGTATGTACTCGAATCGATATTGGTTTAGAATTATTAATAAAATTAACAAAATCTTTTTCCCTTTCTTCAATGATTTTCTTTAAAACGCTTGGTAGACTTTCTTTTGCAGAATTAGTAAGGTCGGAAAATTTTATTCTTCCTTTTATTCGCTCTACTTCAGTTCGGCCTTCTTTGCCAACATAGACTTTATGACCAATAACAATATTGGCTGCAGGATTTACTGTTGCTTCCAGAAGTGTAAAGAATCTCTCTCCTATAAGTTGAGCTACTGGCTCTCGTCGTAACTGAGAAGAATGACCTGAAGGCAGATACTCTATTACAAATGCGTAATCTTCCATATATATCACTACTCTTAAGACCCGACTCATTGACTTGTCGAGCGTTCCCATCTTTATTGTA
>JAHFGR010000152.1 GCA_023247345.1 Microcaldota archaeon
GCCTTAAGCTTGAATTTATCTGCGAATGCATGAACTATGTCAAAGCGCGTTGCTTCTGGAAGATTCTCTGCCAGTATACTAAAAACTACTGTTCTGGCTCCATTAAATCTAATTTTCCAATTGCCTCTTTTGCTCTTTGCGCAGCGTTAGATGCATTGGCATCTTGAAATTTTCCTTCAGCCATATTGTCACCTTTTTTGCATGAAATTCCTTCAGTCAAAACATTACAAGATACAAACGTTGAAAACAAAATTACATTTGCCCTTCGTAAACATGAATGAAACATGATAAAGGCTTATATCGTCCAGTATTTTAATATCTTGGTTTTTAAGTAAAACGTATGCCTAATAAAAAATGTGAAGAACTTGTAAAACAAGAAAAATACACAGAGTTACTCACTTACTGCAGCGAACGTTTAGATCTTGGCCTTCCAAAAGAAGAATACTTATTTTATCAAGCAGTTGCCTTAACAGCACTTAAAAATTTTTCAAAGGCTGAAAATATATTTACTAATTTATTTAACAAAACAAAGAAATATTTCTATTTAATTTGTCGTGGTTTAACTAGATTTGTAGCAGGAAATTTTGAAGGTGGAAAAAAGGATTTTGCAGAAGCGATATATAATGATGAAAGCTACAATGATATGATTTTTGTATTTCGCATTACTAGTAGCTATTACGATTTAGAAGATGCAAAGGAGGCATTAGAAAAAGCAATGGAACTTAATAAAAAAGAAAGTTTAGATGAACTAGGAAAAATGTTTGAAGGCCTCTCAGAAAATGTAAAAATAGAAGACAGATTAATGTTTGTAAGAATAATGGAACTCTTAAAGGTAATCTAAAATATCTTTAGTTTTCCTGCGCCTTGTCTTAAAATTTTATTTTGAATCAGATCAACTACTGTTGATGATTGCTTGTATCTTGTTGGGCCGGCATCTATTGCCAAATCGCATTCTGCTAGCACTGCTTTTTCAACATCTTCAAAGCTAAACGCATCTTTATTTCCACTTATATTGGCGCTTGTAGTTATTAGCGGCTTTCCGGATTTTTGAATAAGTGTTCTTACGAAATCATTATCCGGAATGCGTACGCCCAACTTTGCTGATGGTGTTGCTGCAATTTGTTTTTTTATTTTCATGATAAATGTATATGGCCCAGGCAAACAACGCTTTAGAATTTCTTCCTGCTGCTCGCTAAGATTACAGTACTCGCCGATCGCTGAAAAATCTGCAAATGCAACTGACAATGGCTTTGCTTGCTCGCGCTTTTTTATCTGGTAGATTTTTGCAACAACTTCTTCGCTAGTTGCATCGCCACCGATTCCGTAAACTGTTTCTGTAGGGTAGAGAATGATTTTTTTCGCAAGAATAGCGCTAACAGTTTTGTTTACTGCATCTAGCCAATTGGCTCTTGTTAGTTTTATTACTTCTACCATTATTATTTTCACCATAGAAGGTTATTTAATATTTGTTTGTTAATGACCCGTATGGCAACTAAGAAGAACAGTGAAAATGATTAGATGCTTCTTGATGCAGCTGAAAAAGGGGACCTGCAATGAGTAAAATCCGCACTGGCGGAAGGCGCTGATGTAAACGCAAAGCAACAGAAATATACTGGAACCCTGAGTTTCGAGAATGGTGAAACTGCTTTAAATTACGCATGCGAGAATGGAAATCTGGAAATTGTGAAATTGCTTGTTGAAAAAAGAGCCAATGCGTCAGACGATATCTTATCAGCGATCCAGCTCAAGGTAAATGTTCTTGCTGAAAATGCAGAATCAGGAATGGTGCTTCAATCAGGAGTAGATGCTTGGAAAAGTTATTTGAATTATTTGATCGCAGCGAGAGTAAAACAGGACATCCCAAAAACAATAAACGCTTTTCAGAAGACGATGTGAAAGTAAAGCAAGAACTTGCTAATGGACTAAGATTGTCAGCATCCTATGGCATGGATATTTCTTTGGCGATTTCAGGTCTTGAAAAAGCCCTTGCAGATGTTGATAAGGATGTGCGATTTTTTGTCAGCAATGCATTATGCCTTTATTATGTAACAAAAAAAGACCTGAAAGGAGCTGACAGATTATCAAAGCATGCAGATACCCAGTAAGATTTGGGGTTGCGTACGCACTTTTGGAAAGCGCTAAAAGCTTGGTAGACATTTCATTTGTTAAAGATGTTATT
This sequence comes from Microcaldota archaeon, assembly GCA_023247345.1. GTDB lineage: Archaea > Micrarchaeota > Micrarchaeia > Anstonellales > Bilamarchaeaceae > JAGVWJ01. Next base: position 2,180 of record JAHFGR010000152.1, read on the forward strand.
TCTAACCTGACTAAGGACAAAGATGAAGACGTCAGAAATACAGCTATTAATGTATTAGAAATTGTTGAACAGAGAAAAAAATAAATAAGTATTAAAAAATATCTTAAAACAATGCCACATCAGAACGACGGGTCCAATCACGACCAGCAAGTACATCACCCCAGACCACTCGCGCGAAGCGAGCAATAGGGCCAATATAACTAGCATGTAAACGCCATAAATGTCGAACTGTATCATCATGTATCTTTTGTTTTTCTCCTATTGGAATTCTGAATCTTTCATCATAAAGATATGGTTGATATGGCTCGCGTGGGAAATTTTCCAGTAGATGAATGTGTTCATCAGCTGCCATTATCTGATAGTTGTTACTTCCCAAATTAATTAGCTCAAAATCCGGATGATCTAATATTAATGCACAATCTAATCTACCCAGGAATTGCTTTGGAACTATGAATGAAATAGAATATACGTTATCATCTTGCCAGCTAAAAAAAACCTTGTTTCCAAATGGTTCACCTTGTTTTTCGTATATAATTAAAGTTCCGGTCCATCCAGAAGCACTATAAAGTCGCTTAATAAGAGCCTCGTCCTCGATTTCCGTTAAAATCCTGTCGTGAACATCAATTGGAACTATTAACTTTCCTTCTCTTTTAGCCAAAGCTAACGCCTCAAAGAACGTAAGGCCACTGCCGAATGTTGTAACTATATATCTATGCATTACTTGTATCGCTTGCTCTGGCGTCATTTCTCTTAGCATTTGTCTTCTTGCTCGCAAGCGATCTGGTTCTGTTCCGTGCATCTTCAGCCTTCTAACCTCCTGTGGTTTTTCTTTCTTGTATTTATCGAAAAACCTGTCTGCTGCCAAGCTGATCTTGAATCTAGCGTCTTGAGTTCTGCTCCTTGCGCAAGGCTCGCTCAATGCCAATTTTACCATATTAATAATAATTCGTAGATGTGTTTTTAAATGTTAATTTAGAGTAAATCTTTCTTGACTTTTTCCGCACCAAGCGCGAAGACTAATTTGCCGAGCCTCGGACCTCGGTCTTTTCCAATAAGCGTTTGATAAAGCTGCTTAAACAATTCTTTTGGTTCTATGCCGTTCGCTTTTGCGAAATCGAAAACTGCATTATGAATTGCAAGTGCGTCTGTTTTTTCATTTTCATCTAGCGATTCGATAAATTTCCTCGTAATACCTTCGGCCTTTTTTGGCTGGTATTTGAAATTATAATCTTCTGGTACGAACTCACGCTTTAGCCATTCCTCGACGTATGGCTTAAGATATTGAACGCCCGA
>JAHFGR010000153.1 GCA_023247345.1 Microcaldota archaeon
TATATCGATAATAAAATATCAAACTATGTTGCACGAACTCGCGCGGATACCACAAAAACAGAAAAAGAATTAGGTTTTAAGGCAAAGGTAAGTTTAGAACAGGGAATCGAAAATATAATACGATTTTAAGGAAATGCTCTGCTCATCGTTCTAGGAAATGCGATCGCATCTTTAATATTGTCCAATCCACATATCCAGCGAAGCACGCGTTCAACGCCCAACCCATATCCGCTATGGGGTACGCTACCATATTTTCTTAGATCAAGATACCATCGGTAATCATCTATTTTACCGCCTTCTTTTTCAATTCTTTTCACTATATCCTTGGCATCCAAGCTTCGTTGCGATCCGCCAACTATCTCTCCATAACCCTCCGGTGCAAGCATATCAAAGCATAATGCAGTTTTCTGGTCATTTGAATCCTTCGGATCACGTGGTTTATAAAATGCCATAATCTCTATCGGGTAATTAGTAACTACGATCGGCGTATCAAAATGTTTCATTAATTTTTCTTCTTCTACTGCATGCAAGTCCTCGCCCCATTTTACATTCATTCCTTCTTTCTCCTTTAATATCTCGAGCGCCTTGGTATATGTAATAGTTGGAAATGGTCTTGAGATCGCTGCCTTAAGTTTGTCAATGTCTCGGCCAAGAAATTTAAGATCTTCCTCGTGTTTTTCGAGTACCCGCTCAACTAAAAATTTTATTTCATCCTTTGCTATCTCTACTGCCTCATCAAGTTCTATCCACGCAGCTTCCATTTCAGCCATCCAGAATTCTGCCAAATGTTTCGCAGTTTTACTTTTCTCAGCACGAAATGTCGGAGCAACATCGTAAATTTTTCCAAGCGCGAATATCGCTGCCTCAGCATACAACTGCCAGCTTTGGCTAAGGTACATTTTTGTATCGAAATAGTTTACTTCAAAAAGCGTCATTTTCCCTTCGCATGCGTTCGGCGTTAAAATAGGCGGATCGAACAAAGTGTAACCACGCTTTTGAAAAAATTCATGAATAGTATGCACCATCGTGCTTCTTATCTGCATTATTTTTGTTAATTTTTGCGAACGCAGCCAAAGATGTCGAATGTCAAGCAAAAATTCTTCGCTTAAATCCTTTGCAACTGGAAATGATTCGCCGCGGCAGACTGTTTCGAAACTCTGAACTGCTATCTCGTACCCACCTGGCGCGCGCTCATCTTTCTTTACAATGCCTGTTACGATCACAGAGCTTTCAACGTATGCCTCGCTCGCGTTCTTAAAGCTCCTCTCATCAGTATTCTCTGCCTTTATTGTTGTCTGCACAATGCCAGTTGCATCTCGCAAAACAGCAAAAACTATCTTACCTCCGCCGCCAATACGATGCCTATAAATCCAGCCGCGAAGCGTTATTTGATTTCCCTCGATTTTATTCATGAATATGTCTGATATTTCCATAACTTATTATTAGTTGAAAATAATTATAAATTGAGTGATTTTTGTCATTTCTACTGTACGATTTCTTTACTTATGTTGTAAAAAAAGCAAAATAAAGTATTTAAAAACTTTTTGGTATGTATATTAAATAAGACAAGGTAATTATAGTGTTAGAATGTTAAATTCTCGTACGTTTGACAAATGTCGAAATTCTAAAACATCAAGTTTAAAAAGGGTAATTTATTATGTATAAGGCGCGTATATACCCTAATTCTGTGAATTACGCGCTAATCTGGTGGGGTTATGGTCGATGCACAATTGGCTAGAAAAACTGTGCCTGCAGTAGCAGGTGTTGCGAGCGCTACTCCTAGAAATGGGACCTTTAAACTATTCGAACCATTAGCTGAACCGCGAGATACTTTTGAAGCGATCATATCCCAAGCGCCGAATATACACCGAGGTAACGGCGGAGAACAAAACTTGAGAAAAGCCTATGACATTGTCCAGCGCATCTGTGATAGGCATACAAGAAAAGATGGGGTAACTCCAGAGATTTTTCATCCGCTCGGAGTTCTCTTTTATGCTGCGGTTTTGTTAAGGGGATCAGCTACTTCAGCTGCTCGCGCGCTTCTTCACGATGCTGGCGAAGATGGACCAAAAAGAGGTTTGTCAGTTAATTACGATTATCTTAGGTCAGAGGTTGGTGAACAGATTGCCAAGGGCGTAGCTTATATTACAGTGCCCAAGTGCGTCAGACCAAGACCAGATCCAAAAGAAGGAGAAACAACACACATTTGGATTCCTGCAACGCATAGCATGTTCAACGTAACTCCTGATCATTATAAGGGTCGGGGTCAGTTTTATCCCCCAGAAGTTTACAAAGAAATGAGGAAGATCTATTTTACTTCCCTTCTTACAAAAGATGGTATTACAATATTCCCTATTAAAATATGCGATGCTATTAGCAATTTGTCTGATATACAAAACTTGCCAGTAGAAAGCAGAATAAGAAAGTTAGATGAAGATCGAGTTCTTATAAATATTGCGGCAAGAATGGATTGGGCGCTTTATGAACTAATATCCTATTTCTTAAAAAGAAACGGTATCGAAGCGCCTAACTTCAACGCTGAAATTCGCGCACAACACGAACACGGTGTAGTAGTTTGTAGGCCTCGCGATCAACTCGATTTTAGGATGGCAAGTGAAGAACTTCCGATTCAACATCCTAACAGCGTAGTGCTTACTGTTTATATGGATCCACAAAGCGTGCACGATACGGGTCAATTAGAAATCGGTTTGCCGCGCATTGGGAATGGCCATAAAATGTCCCGTCTAGCAGAACTTTGTCCGCGTCAAGAATTTAGTGTCGGAAGAAGTCTTTTCCACGGCTATTTTGATTTTGGCGCAAAGGACACAATTTACGTTGTTAATGGCTTAAACGGGAGGACAAGAAGACAAACTAAAAGAAAAGTTGATAACTTTTTGGATAATTTACGAGAGTTGCAAAGAGAATTAGCAGAAGAAAGACAATTGCCCCTTTTTATTGATGGCGAATCAGAACCAGCAGCTACTGGAACTGACGGAGAATAATTTTTACTAAAATATCCTGATTGCCGCGCGCAACGAGCATTTTGACAATCTGGAAAAAGCGAATCTAAGAGAAAAATAAAATAATAAAAATAAATAAAAATTATTAAAAAATAAAAACTATAATTATTTTTCCATTACTTTTGGTGTTACACTTAACACGACGCCAGCGGCTACCGTTTGTCCCATATCACGTATCGCAAGTCGGCCTAGTGGCGGGAATTCTTGGAATTTTTCCACAACAACCGGTTTCATTGGTTTTATTTTTATTATCGCGACGTCGCCTGTCTTAATGAAATCTGGCTTTTGTTGCAATGTTTGTCCTGTTTTTGGATCTTTCTTTTCAAGTATCTCAACTATTTGACCAGCGAATTGTGCGGTACAAATATGGAATACGGGCGTATAACCTGCTGCAATTGCTGTTGGATGGTTTAGA
>JAHFGR010000002.1 GCA_023247345.1 Microcaldota archaeon
GCCAGTTGGCGCTGACAAGGCAACGCAATTCTGGGCACAAACTTGTTTGGATACCCGAGTCGCATTTGTCAACTGCATGCCCTCGTTTATTGCTTCAGATGAAGAATGGGGAAAAAAGTTCGCGGCAGAGAAACTACCGACGATCGGAGATGATATAAAAGGCCAAGTTGGCGCTACCATCGTGCACCGAACGCTCGCAAAGCTCTGTGATGACCGCGGCACTATTATTGACAAGACCTATCAGATCAATGTTGGTGGGAATAGCGTAACTGGAGACCAAGAAATTCTGTTGGTGCATAATGGAAAAGTAATAAAAACAAAGATAGGTGAATTTGTAGACGAATACTACAATTTATACGGAGAAAAAAGAAATGATGGAAAGGATATAGTTGATATTTCTAAAACCAATCAAAATCTCCAATGCTTCACAATAGATGAAGAGTTTAAGGTTCGAATTGTACATGTTGCAGCATTAATACGTCATGAGCACAATGAAGAACTTTATGAAATTGAAACAAATCAAGGTAGAAAAATAAAGATAACAAAAGATCATAATGTTTTTGTATTAAATGATTGTGGAGAACTTGAAGGCGTGCCAGTAAGTTCATTAAAAGAAAAAGAAAGCATGATAGCTGCCCCAAGATCTCTTTTAATTGAAGAAAAAGAACACGCTAAAAGTATAAACTTAACACCCTATTTAAAAGAACTTTTTGCACAGGGAATCGATTCTGAAGGAAACATAATGATTCATAATCATCCAGAAATAAAAATACCCGTAATTTTTCCCATAACAGATGAGTTACTACAGATAGTCGGTTTATGGCTAGCTGATGGTAGTTTTGACAGAGAAGGTTCAAGTAATTTAGAAATTGCTTGCGGTGATGACTCTGATTGTATGCAGATTATAGATAAATTTGCAAACACGTATAGCATACAATATAGAGTAAGAGGGCAGAAACAAGTTGCTGTTAGAATAATGTCAAAGACTATGACGAAAATTTTTAAATTAGCTCTAGGGCTTGGAGGAAATTCTTATACCAAAAAGATTCCAAATTGGGTTTTCGATTTATCAAATAAGCAAATCGCATTAGTTATACGAGGTTATGTAAGTGGAGATGGAACAGTAACTGGTAAGCAAATCAGGTGGACAACTGCGTCTAATGAATTGGCTAAAGACATACAAACATTATTCTTGAGAGTTGGTATTAATTCATCAACATTTAGAGAAGATTACACACACAAAAATGAAAGAAATTCTTTCAAAACAGCATTGAAATATATAACACACGGCATAATGTCCGCAAAGGAAGATGTTGATCTATTTATTCAAAAAGTAGGGTTTATACAATCACAAAAAAACGAACGTGCAAAAACAGCTGCTGAAAAACTTATCAAAGGAAATACACATATAATTCCTAAAATCGATTTGCTAAAAAAGTGCGGAATAAAATCTAAGAGCTGGTTAAAGCGACCAACTATAAGAGCGCACATAGTACTTAGCCAACTGAATAAAATAAAAGACCCAAATACTTTAAGCAGACTAAGAGATATCTGTAATGGAGATACTCATTTCTTAAAAATAAAGACCATTAAAAAAATTAAGGCTCAACCAAAGTATGTATACGACCTAAGTACTCCCGGATATGAAAGATTTATCTGCTCGAATGTTTTGGTCCACAACACCGACTTTTTAGGCATGAAAGAACAGGAGCGGCTGCAGTCAAAGAAGATCAGCAAGACCGAGTCAGTGCAAAGCCAGCTTCGCAAACGATTGCCAGAAGAAAATATCTACGTCGGGCCGAGCGATTTTATTCCATTTCTGGGCAATACGAAATTAATGTTTATGCGCATTGAAGGCAGGATGTGGGCAAACATTAAATATAACATGGAAGTTCGGCTTGAAGTTGACGATAAGGCGAACAGCGCCGGCATAGTAGTAGACGCGATACGTGCATGCAGGCTAGCGATTGATCGCAGCATTGGTGGACCGATTAATTCAGCGAGCTGCTATCTCATGAAACATCCGCCAAAGCAGATGAGTGATTCTGCTGCAAAGCAGGCGTTTGAGGATTTTATCCTGGCAAAGAGGAATGATTGATGTTAAAAAGCACCGGATTCGCAAAATCAATTTCAAAATTTCTCGGTAACTTGTTCGCATTGTTGCCACTTCATCCGAATTCTATAACAATACTCTCAGTCATAATGGCCATTCTTGGTTATATCGTCTGGTTGCCTCACCTAGAAACCAAATTAGATTCAATACTGCTGTTCGCATTCGCGTTCTTCTTTGATGCGATTGATGGTGCAGTGGCCCGGGCTAAAAAATTAGAAAGCAGGCAGGGCGCATTTCTTGACGGGATAGCTGATCGCGCTGTTGAGTTTTTCCTGATACTGACTCTGTTCAAGATATACGCGTTTAATATCGAAATGGCAGTGCTTTTTTTCTCCATACTTTTCTTTGGAACGGCGATGACCAGTTTTGTTAAGGCATACAGCGAGCACCAGGGCGTGCTTAAGCACAGTGAGGCAATGGCAATGCCTGGCATTTTTGAAAGAACGGAAAGGACTATCGCACTTTTGGCGATCTTTATTTTTGCGAATGCCGGTAGTTTTGCGATTGTCCGGCCACTGACCTATCTTACGGTCGGTCTTTCGATTCTGACTTTTGCAGAACGGTTTTGGTATGTTTATACTAAAAAGTGAACCTTCCGTGACAGCCGTTTAGGGTTTCTCTCCGGTGCTGATTTTACTTTGCGGTTTACTGATATGCTCCAGATATGTGCTATATCGTTACTAAGCCTTAGTGTATTACCTAAACAAAAGCACAAGTATTAAACCTTTTTGTATCAATATGTATATACTTGTGATTTAGATGAACTTGATATTCAAAAATTTTAGTACTGGAGATATATCCCGGGCACCGTCCAGTTCGACAGGTAGGATGACTAGTTTCTTTAGGAAGATGGGAGCTGCATTATTGTCTGCAACTGCTCTTTTCGGCAGTGCCTGCAACAAGTCTGACTGTTACAAATATAACGATACAACAGTAGATCTTAATGGTACTGTGGATGGAAAAGTGGCACCTTTGGAGGTAATAGCGCAGTCCCCTCCTGAAGGAAAAAGAATCCGTGACGACCTTCTTGATTTGGTGCGCGAGGCATATGCACATGCTTCAGCTCCTATGCCTGATGGACTTAAACTTACATTTATAAGCCCGCAGATGACTGCCGGGCATTCGGAGTGCCACCAACTAAAGAATGGCACATTTGGCTATTATGATACTGGTCATATAACCTCGAGTTCGGATCGCGGTATTTATCACTTAGGAGAACGTATCGTTCTGTTGAATTGGTTTGGTATCAGGACCATTTTCCATGAAACTGGGTATAAACGATATGAAGAAGAAGGGCTGAAAGATAGCGATGGAAA
>JAHFGR010000154.1 GCA_023247345.1 Microcaldota archaeon
TAGGATTTGTGACTTCTCCGGTCGAGCTTTTCCATCTTCCGTCTGCTTGGTACGTCCAGATTTTTCCACTAGAAGGATCGGTATGAGTTTCTCCAACAGTATATGAACTAGTTGATGTAATTGCAGTACCTGCTGTATTAGTAGCTCCGGAAGAATCTGAAGATCCTGATCCGCTTGATGAACCTGAATATGAACCTGAAGATGATGAACCTCCGCTTGTAACCGTTTGTGCAGTAGAACTTGCCCAAACACCATTCCCGCTGTAAGTCCAGGATATACCTGTGCGAGTATCGGTATGCGTTTCACCTATCGTATAAGAATTAGTGCCGTATGATACGCTCGATGAACCTGAATCAGAAGATCCACTAGAAGATGAACTCGAACCAGATGAACCTCCGCTTGTAGCTGTTTGTCCATTAGAACTTGTCCAACCACTGTTTCCGGCATAAGTCCATACTGCGCCGGTAGTAGGATCAGTATGAGTTTCACCTATTGTAGGAGAGGTACTACCTGATGATCCAGACGAGCTTGATGAACTGCTGCTATCACTACTTTGAGATTCTTCAGCATATAGAATTACAGAAAATGCTAACAAAAAGAAAATAACAAATATGCTTCCAAATCGCATCAGATCACCATTAATCAGTTATTCTTCTTTATTTATAAATATTATTCTTTAGCACTTTTGAGAACATCCAAAAAATACTTAGGTTCGCTTCCGGGGTTCCACTTTATTGAACAACCCATGCTTGGCATTGTTAATACAGTTACTTGCTCGCTAGCAAGAACTTGCTTGATCGCATCTTCCATCTCGCTAGTTTTCGCAACGCTGTGTGGCAACTTATGCGCATCATCAAATCTACCGTGATATGCGAGCAAGCGCTTTTCAGTAAATAAATACGGATCAGGAGTACAAATCGCCCCATATTTTTTTGCTATCTCCTGGCCTTTATCAACCAAATAAGGAAAATTAAATCCTTTCTCGATAGCGATTTGTTTCATTCCTTCTAAATTGTCTTCTGGATAATCTGTTGGATCGTTTGAATTAATTGCAACGATCTGTAACCCAAGCGGGCCGTATTTTTTCTGTAATTCTACAAAATAATCAAATTTTGGTTTTACATAAGGACAGTGATTGCACATGAAAATAATGAGCAGAGTTTTTGCTTTTGCAAAGCTCGCAAGCGAGTATGTTTTGCCATCTATTCCTGGCAAATCGAAATCTATTGCGCTTTCGCCTTTCTTTAGAATATCATAACGAGATGTTACAAGAGCCACAAATTCACCAATCTTATTATTTTATCAATAATTATCTATATTATATTATTTATCCAGCTTCACAGTATAAGCGATAAATTCACCCACAGACATGCCAGTCATTATTGCGTAAATCGCATATACTCCTTCTTCTGTCTTCATCATTTCATGCACAAATGCACGCCCACCTTTTGTTAGCCAGATCTTACCGGCACCGAATTTTCTTCCAAAGCCGCATTTACCTATTAGCGAACAAAATTCTCTTCCTTTCTCTGTTCTTAGGACTTTGACAAGTTTATTTAGGAAAGTTTCATCGCAAAGCGCGCTTGCAATTATGGAAACTGATTCGATTTCGTTATTGGTTAAACGGTATATTAGCTGCTCGCTGGCATTTTTATCTAAAATTGCATTTTCTAGTTTTGATATATCATGGAACATCAGTTGGAGTTTCTTGCCTTCATTGGTTAAAGGCGGCAATGTCGAGCAGGTAAAATTTTCATAATGGGATGCCGCAATACTGACCAATGCAACAGCGAGCTTTCGGCCTTCTTTTTTCTGCAATAGTTTATTTACAAATGCATGTGCAACTGCGTAGTTAGCATGCATTGCTCCAAGAACAAGCGTCTCGCCTTCGTTATTGTCAACTGCTCTTTTCAGAATCTCCATGCCATCTTTGCTAGTTATAAGTTCGACTAGCTTATTTGCTGATAAAGCGTCGTTTAAAATTGAAAATAAAATAGAATATGCCTCTGAGTTGGTTTTCGATCTTGCGCCTTCGCTTACTAGCATTGATACGAGCGCATCTTTAACTTTTGGATCTCTTAACTCGCTAACTAGAGAATTAAATAATTGATCACTTATGATAGCAGTGGAAATGAATTTTAGTCTGTCTGTGTTTATCCTCTGAATCAATTCATTAACATCCATAGACAAATTTTGAGCGGATAGTTAATAAAAAGATAGTGGTTTAGAAACTGATCGGACGAATTAGTTTTCCCTTATGAAATATTTTTCCTTCGTATGGTTCTCTAGAAATAGATTGATATGTTCCATCCAGATGTATTTCACCACCTCTCATCTTGTTTCCGACTGTAAGACCAGCATTTCCGAGAACGTGGATAACTCCATTTTGCATACTATCACCAACAAAAGCGCTAGCATTACCGTTTAATATTATTTCCCCGCCTCGCATATAAATTCCGGTCCAATTACCTGTATTTCCGTTTATTGTTATGACACCACCGATCATCACATACCCAGCATCATTTTCTGTATCCCCATTTAGTACAATAGAACCTTCGACCATTTGACGACCTAAATTATCTCTTACGCTTCCGTTAACAAGAATATTCTTCTGGTTTTTAAAACCCAGATAATCCATTTTTAAAGATAAGTGATCTGTGTGAACGACATAATCGCTATCTAACCCATTGTTTATCAAAGCGCTTAAGAAATGACCGGCTTTAGATTTGAAATCTGGTTCCTGTTCAAAATTCGCAAGTGCAAGGCTGAATTTCTCCACATCTTTTGCCGAATATTTTAGATTTCTAATTACGTTGCATACGCTCTCATATATATTATCATTAGTATCTCTAATAGAAAATTCAAATTTTGCCCATGCTTGTTTTAATTGTGCGAGCGTTTCGTTTTCTTTTAATTCTGGTTTTCTAACTGCTTTCGGAGCTTCGCTTTTATACCTACCAAAATTTCTAGCCGCAGCTAAGGTTGATGAAGCTCTTACTGCAACTGGCTGTAATTCTCTAATCATATTAATAACTTTCCATTTTCAACTATTAGATTTCCTTTATGAAAAATATTCCCTCCTTTCATATCTGAAACCAGATGTTCGCATTCTCCATTTATGTGAATTTTCCCTCCACGCATTTTAGAACCTACTTCATAGCCAAGAGCATTGCCATGAACTATTAGTTCGCCCCAGCACATCGCTACCCCTAGTTCGCCCCTACAATCCCCACTTATTTCAATTCTTCCGCCGCGCATTTCACTTCCTAAAGCAAGGCGAGCATTTCCTTCAATAATAATTGTACCACTCATCATCTGACAACCTGCGTAATTTCCTACATCCCCTTTCACAACTATCCTTTTCTCATTTACAAAGCCTAGAAATGAATAGGGAGTATCTAAGTGGGACGTATAAATAGTATATT
>JAHFGR010000155.1 GCA_023247345.1 Microcaldota archaeon
GAATATTTTCAAACCAGGAGAATTTTATTTCATTGCTATGGCTGCTGTAATGGCAATGATTCTAAAGCACGTTATTCACATAAAAAACGCCCCAATTTTTAATCCTGCAACACTGGGTCTGTTTATTACTTTTAGAGTAGTTAGTGATCCGCTTGCAAAAGAACTATGGTTTGGCAACTATAATACAATAGCAGTAGTTTTACTTGGATTAATTGTTTCTTGGCGTATCAGAAAACTCGCGATTTCATTTTCTTATCTTATTATGCATACACTTATTGCATACTTGCGCTTTGGACAAGCTGCATTTGCATTCTTTCCGTTTTTTTCAGCATTCTTTATGTTAACTGAACCGAAAACTTCGCCTTCGCATGCTAAAAAACAAATAATATTCGGAGCTTTCGCAGCGATTGCGATTCACATATTTGTAATATTCAACTTGCCATCAGCATATTTGCTTGGAATTTTGGCTGCTAACTTAGTAAATTTAGTCCTTAAATAACTTTTTTCTTGTTTCATATCCAATAATCGTTGGGATGTAATAGGTTATATTAGCAAGAACAGACCCGATTATGATTGCAAGAGAATAATTAGATATAAAACTTGGGATAACTGTTAGATAGAATGGCCTGATTAGAAAGCTATCTAGATACTCAGCTGGGCCAAACTCTATGATTACATTTCTAAATAATTTAACTAACGATATCATTCCTGTTGAGTTTTTTCTTTTTTTAACATCTCTATAAATTATAGTTCCATAGAAACCAAGATTATCCGCCCATGTACCTAGAACTGCTGAAAAAATCAAATTGTTAAAAAATAGAAACGTTAAGTTACTAACAAGAATTGTAAGTATTAGTCCAACAAATTCTGCAATAAGGTATCTGCCGCACCACTCTCTCAATTTTAGGCGCATTTGATCACTATAGATGATTACAATTCAATCGTATCGCCAACATTCGGAGCAATTGCATCATAACCAAAATCTTCTTTTAATTCTTTTTCAAAATCCTTCGCACAATCGCTATGAACAATAATCACTTTTTCCGGGTTCGCGTATTTTATAAAATTAAGAATTTCACTGCGGCCAGCATGCGCACTCAAATCAACATTTACAATAGGCAAGTCAACATCCATGTCCTCGCCTTCTATTGTGACATAGCCTTCGTTCTGCAGTTTCCAGCCATTTGTTCCTTCAACTACATAACCAGTAAGTATTACCCTAGATTGCGGGTTTACGCTCATTAGGTATCCTAAAACCGGGCCGCCTTCCATCATTCCGGCGCTAGAAATAATCACACTAGGCTCTTCTACTGCTTTTCTCCTGTCTCTCGGTCCACGAATAAAATAAGTACTGCGAACTTCTTTTCTAAATTCATTTGCATCTTTTATGTATCTCGGATATTTGAGGTAAATTTCTGAGATGTCTCTTCCCATGCCGTCCACAAAAATTTTAACATCTTTATCAAAAGAGCGTACTATTCTTATGAGTTCTTGCGTTCTACCTAGCGAGAATGCGGGGAAAAGCGCGGTTCCGCCTTGTTTTAATGTTTCTTCTACTGCATCAGAGATTTTCTTCTCAGCTTCTTTGCGGTTTGGATGATCCTTTTTTGCATATGTTGAATCGATCATAACGACATTAACATCTTCAACTGCACGGGCGCCCTTATGCAGTTTTGTTTCTTCCATTTTGAAATCTCCTGTATAAAAAAACTTTTTCCTTTCATGTTCAACTTCAATCATTGTTGAACCGGCGATATGCCCGGCGTCTAAAAATCTAAAATTAGTATTCCCCATCCTCATATTTTGGCCATACATTATTGGCATCCAGCATCTTAGCGCTTTTTGAAAATGATGAAGACGATACGGGAGCTCGTCACCCATTATTTTCATCGAATCTTTCCATAATATTTCGCAAAGATCGCGCGTTGGTGGTGTAGCATACCATCTTGCCTTAGAAAATTTATAGATATTAGGAATAAACCCACTATGGTCCAGGTGCGCATGACTTAATATTGCGGAATCTATTCTTTGATTAAGATCCAATGGAAATTCCGGATTACCATCCTTGCCAAATACTTTTATTCCATAATCAAGAAGAGTGCTTTTGTCTGTTTTTAATATAAACGCACTTCTACCAACTTCACCAGAAGCTCCAAAACAATGTAATCTCATGCCCATACAAGGAAATGCATATACAAAGTTTTTAAACTTGCTTAGATAAATTACATTAATGATTGTAATGGATGAAGTAAAAAGAAACCTAATTTTTGCTGCTTTCTTAATGGTAATTTTGTATGTTATAGGAATATTCTTTTATCATAATGTAGAAGGATGGACATTCTTAGATGCTGCATACTTTCTAACAGCAACATTTAGCACAGTTGGATATGGAGACATAACACCTAGAACAAGCGCTGGAAAAATATTTACTATTTTTATTTTATGGATAGGTATATCTATAGGGTTCTTTTTCATATATAGTATAATGGCTTATAGAGAGAAAACATTGGATAAGGGAGTTATAAGCAAACTAAAAATTTTTCAAATTCTTACATCAGATAAAAAGAAAAAATAGTAAGGTCAACGATTCAGGGCTAATGCCCTGAGCTTGTAGTTGTCTTAAAGGAGAAAGATCAGGGTTTTAGGCGGAAGCGTGTTTCTTGGGTGCAAGCTCAAGGAATGTGCGCTCCTCTATGGTTTGAAAACTATAGCTTCCGCGCACCCTGAATCGTTGGTGATGTTTTGTCTATTTATCGAGAAAAATTTTTCCGCAACTTAGGTGTTATTACAGAGAAGGAGCAAGAAGTTTTAAGAAAAATGCCAATCGCAATAGTTGGGCTTGGTGGCACGGGAAGTGCAGCATTTGAGTGCCTGCTTCGAGTTGGTTGCGAAAATTTTATTTTATTTGACAGAGATAGATTTGAATTAACAAATTTTAACAGGCAATTCCTTGCTACTGATGAAACAATAGATAAAAATAAAACTGTAGCTGCAATCTCCCACGCAAAAAAAATAAATAAAAATGTGAAAATTAAAGCATATGACGCTTTTGATCCTAAAAAAATAAAGAACGCAAATGTAGTTATTGATGGAACTGATAACATAGAAACGCGCATTGCAATCGCAAATGCATGCCACAAGCTTAAGATACCTTATGTTTTTTGTTCGGCAAGCCTTGCTAACGGGATGATTTCAATTTTTACGGATTATAAATTTGAAAAGGCGTTCCAACTGCCAAAAGCTAATAGCAAAAAGCAACTTGCAAGATATAATACGTGTGTAAGCGTTATTGTACCTGCAACTATGCTTGCTGGAACGCTTGCTGCTTCGCAGACAATCAATTATTTGATAAAAAAACCATTTATCAAAGCGCCTGATGTTTT
>JAHFGR010000156.1 GCA_023247345.1 Microcaldota archaeon
CAAGAAAAACAGAAATGCGTTGAAAAATATAGATTATTGCAGAGTTGCAGAGGCGAAGACACAACAGATGCGCAACGCGAAGCATGTATTAAACCAAAGCTTAATCTAAGCGAAGATCTAAAACAAGACATTGAATTGTGCAGAAAAGAACTCGGAGTAAAAAAACGCCTATGCCTTTTGAATACTAGAGAAAGCATACTGACATTGGTTAAATTTAGACTTTATAATTTAGTTTATAAGGCGTATGTCTTAGGAGAAAAAGGTGTTGCTGAGAGCGATGTTGTTGATTTCATAACATTTGTAAATGAGAAAAAAATAGAATTTAACAGCGCTGATTCAGTATCAGATATGAAGAGAATTGTTAATGAAGTAAAAACCGAATGGCAAAAATTTAAGGAAAAAGCTAAAAAACAATTGGAGGCGAAAAGCTGATGAAAAGCTTAATAGTTTTGCTTCTTTTTGCCATGCTTCTAGTAGCTGGTTGTTCTCAGTCCAGGCCACAAGAAAAACCAAAAGAAGAAGCCAAACCTCAGGAAAATAAAGGAACACCTGCTCCAGCGCCATCACCAGTTGAATTGCCAAAAGAAGAACCAAAACCAGAGCATACAGTAAAAATAAATGAAGATTTATTTAAGGATGATTTAGACAAGGCATTAGTTGACTTGGATTCTATTGCTGACCTGAATTTATCTGAAGAATTTTTGAGAACAGACTAAGGCCGACACCAAAATTTATAAACATTTCTTTACTAATTTTCTAACATGAGACAATTGGCAGTGACCTCTTTAGGCAGTAGGCGAGAGGCAGGAAGCTTAGCAGGAGGCAATAGGCAGGATGCAGGAAGCAATGCACACGGCCCAAAGCTCATGGCAGACAAGCCGTTTGGAAGATACGGTCCAATGCAACCGCAAGCAGTAAGACAACCAGAAGTAATCGAAAACGAAACTCTCGAGCAATTAAGAAAAGCTTGGAAAGATTATCCGTATTCAGTTTATATCCCAATTATGGGACGTTATAAAGCTGCTATGGACACCATAAAAAACATATACTATTCTGCAAGAGATGTAGAAAATTTTAGTATTGTACTTTCTGAGTTTGAACATGAAAAATATTTTTCATTTAAAGCTGGTTTATTCTTAACTGCACTAATAAATGATAGTCAAGAAAGAGATTTTGTAATCCATACTGCACATTTGAGTCAGGAACCCAGTTGGCTCTGTCTTAAGAATAAAAAGAATGTAACAGTAAATGGTGCTGTCGGAACAAATTTCGGTGCTAGTGCTACTGGTGGGGTCATGATTGTTGATGGTAATACTGGTGGATTAGTTGGGCAGGAGATGAATGACGGCATAATTGTTGTAAAAGGCAATGGGAGCCGCTCTTTGGGCAATCGTCTTACGGGTGGCGTTATTATAATAAAAGGAGACGCAGAACATTCTGCTGGCTATGGAATGGTCGGCGGTTTAATCATAATAGAAGGAAATGCAGGCTTTGAGTTAGGTTCGAGGATGTGTGGAGGGGAAATCCATTTAGAAGGCAGATATAAGAGCTTAGGGGAATATTTTTTTGGCGGAAGAATTTATCAAAGAGATAATCTAATCGCTGGAAAATCAGTGTGAATCTATGCGGCACTAATTTTCTCTATTTTTTACCAGTTCCACCAGTGCATCGCAAACGCTCTTGGTGTAACCTTCATGCGTGCGAATAGCAGCTGCTTTTGCATGTCCGCCGCCACTTTCTATGAAATTTTTCATGCTAACTTTTAGCTCGCTTATTAGTTGATCAGCTGCATAACCTGCATCTGCCGCCATTTGGTTTAGGCGGATAACAATTGTTTTCTTGCCATAACCAACTATCATGACTGGCCTTTCATTACCTAAATTTTCTGATATCATTGTTACTACTTTTCCACGGCTTGGGAACTCCTGTTCCTTTATTATATTATCTAGCTCAATAACATATAAGGCTAGTTCGCCAGCATTATGTTTTTTCATTAGTTTTATTGCCGATTCGTATAAGTTTTTCATTTTATCCTTTGCCTGCTGGAGAATTGATTTGAAAAGCTCTGGATTCTCAATCGCGTTTCTGTAAAAATCAAGATTATTCCCATAGCTCGAGTAAATAGCTAGAAAATCTAAGACGAGCGCCTTATCTTTATCGCTATCGTCAACATCTATTATCTTACTTTTATCCCCTGCACAGCTGATTCCTGCTAACTTATCTATCTCTTTTATGCCAGCAGCGCGTGCTATTTCGCATGCTAGATAACCAGCAGGATATTGCGAGCTAATAGGATCATCATTAACCTGCCAAGGGCTTAGTAGCACTGCAATTCCACTCACTTCGTCTACTGGCGGGTGATGATCTATTATAATTATTTCTACTCCTGCAGAATGCAACAGCTTTAACGCTTCAATGCTTTCTTGGCCTGCGCCAAAATCAACAAATACTGCTAATGGCGCGTATTGGTAATTAAACGTGTTTAAATCTCGAACCGCATCCCGCGTGCTGTATATTGCTGCGTTCTGCTGCTCTGCTTTGCATCGCAAAAATTTGGTGATTGCAAATGCAGCGCTTATTCCATCAGCATCACCATGAAATCTTAAGAGGATAAACCTGTTAAGTTTTTGGGCCAGTAACAAATATTTTGCCATTTCTATGAATTCTGGCTTAAGCGCTTCTGTTATTTCGTCTTTGACCAACAGTTCGGTATCATTAATTTTAATATTTTCAAGAATTTTTTTCTTTATCTCATCTGTTTTTTGCTTTGTTTCGGCAACTGAAAGGATTTCAATTTTTTCAGCGCTAACTTGCATATTTGACATGTCTTCTAGCGATCCATCTACTTTTACAACATCTCCAAGAGATAATCGTTCGTTAGTTAAAATTACATAGCTCAAGCTACCATCATTTATTTCATATTGCTCGCGCATTATTCTTGTAACTATTCCTTCAAGGCTAACGTGTTGGCCTTCGCTGAGGGTTGTCATAGTTGTCCTTTGCATGGAAGGGTTTATAACGCAGTTTAGCTCCATTTGCTCGATCTGAGAGCGCATTCGGTTTTCTTGTGGAGCTAGACTGTGTTAGTATCTGTTATATTTTTAAATAGTTGTAATAACAATAACTCTGAGGTTGGTATTTATGGGGGAATTAATAACAAGAGCAGACGCCACAACACTTAGACGAGTAGTTGGATCACAAGCTCGAGATTTAGTTAGAGCGCATTTATTTCCTATTATTTTGGATGAAGCAGTTAGTCAACAAAAAAAACCAGATGATATGCTTGCTACTGCAGAAAAAGTACGCGATCATATGCGTGCTGCAGGCATAGACAATGCAAGAGTTATTCAGCATCAAGATTGTTATCCTGCTGTTTTTGGCGA
>JAHFGR010000157.1 GCA_023247345.1 Microcaldota archaeon
AGGCAGAAGAAGCATACGAAATAAAGAACGGCGAGCTCGGCAAGCTATTGCGCGATGTTACGCTTAGCGGAAATATTCTCGAGACATTGAACCACGTTGAACTTGTTGGAAAAGATTTCGACACGAGCCCAGGCATTTGCGGAAAGTTTAATCAAGAAGCGCCAGTTAGCGATGGCGGTCCGCATATACGCGTTGGAAATATGATGGTTGGTTAGATTACCTTAAGAATTAGTTTCTGAAATTTCTAAAGAAGATAACTAATTAAATTTATTTAAATAACTACTATATCAAATGTCGATTTTGTTTTTCGTTATTGGAATTTTTCTGGGCATTTTGTCAGGTTTAATTCCAGGGTTGCATTCAAATACAGTTATCTCTATTCTATCCTCTCTTGGCTTAACCAAAGAACAACTCGCATTTCTTATAATCGCATTGCTCCCCGTGCACATGATAATTTCCTTCATTCCTTCGATATTTTTTGGTATCCCTGAACAGCAAACAGTAATAAGTGTTTTACCTGGGCAGCGTTTAGTGCTTAAAGGTAAAGGTTTAGCAGCTTTGAAGATTGTTTTACTGTCATCACTTTTTGCCGTTCTGTTTTCTATCGCTTTATTTTATCCATCGCTTTCTTTTTTTGAATCTGTGTTTGCATTAATTCGTCCTTATGTTGGTTACATTTTGATTCTTTTCTCATTAATTTTTCTTCTTCGTACTAAAAATCCGTTTTTATCATTTTTATTTTTTGCAATTGCAGGAATGCTTGGATATTATTCTATGAATACGAAATTAGTTGATCCATTCCTTCCTTTATTTTCTGGCATGTTTGCCATGGGTGCAATCTTAAATTATCAAAAATCAAAAATTCCGAAACAAAAAGATGAGAAAGTTGCGCTCGACATGAGCATTATAAAATTTGTTTTCTTCGGAGTTATTGCTGGTGCATTTGCTGATCTGCTTCCTGGAATAAGCTCACCATCTCAGGTTGCAACTTTTCTAACAATTTTTTTGCCAATTAATACTCTTGGATATCTTGCAACTATTTCATCCATATCAATGGGCGAAGCAATATTTTCATTTGCAACTAGTGCGAGCATAAATAAATCTAGAATGGGAGCTACTGCGTCTTTAGCAAAAATTTTTCCAATTGATCAAAATTTGGTGTTGATTTTAGTTTTATTCTTAATTGCAGTTGCAATTGCCGCAGTAATAGTTTATCTTTCGCGAAACCTGATCGCAAAATTAGTGAATATTGATTTTTCCCTCTTTAACATTCTTCTTGCAATATACTTGTTTGTAATTATTGTTTTAATCGACGGACCAATCGGGCTAGTTATTTTTGCGCTTACAAGCATACTCGGATTCTTGACCGTTCGCCTCGGAGTTGAAAGGACAAATTTGATGGGCGCGGTTATTGTGCCGACAATTCTATTGTTATTTAGAATTTTTATCTAATTATTTTAATCTTTCTGGAACAACCATGCGCCTTTCAATATCTTCAAAAGTTTCACGCTCTCTTATCAATTCATGCTGACCGCTTGCAACTAGCACCTCTGCTGCTCTTGGTCTAGTATTATATTGTGAAGACATTGCGAATCCATACGCACCTACGTTTAGTACGGCCAATAAGTCTCCTTCTGTGATAACGGGCATTAATCTATCCCTGGCAAGATGGTCGGTATTTTCGCATATCTGTCCGACTATTGTTACTTCTTTTCTGTATTCTGCTTCTAAATCCCCAGCAAGTAATATCGGATGATACGCACCATATATCGCAGGTCTTAGTAGTGTATTCATTCCAGCATCTGTGCCTATAAAAATTTTATCTGCTTCTTTAATGGAATGAACTCTAGCTAGCAATACACCTGCGTCACATACTAGATATCTTCCTGGTTCCATCATTAATACAATATCTTTAGGTAATCCCTGTTCTGCTACTTTTTGTTTAAATCTTTCAACAACTTTTTTAGCTACTAGCTCGACATTTAGTGGGTTATCTTCTGGTTTGTACGGTACCCCCAATCCACCGCCAATGTCTACAAAATCAAATTTTATTGATAATCCTTTTGCTATCCTTCCAACAATATCCATAAGTATTCCGGTTATTGTTTCAAAATAGTTCTCATCTAGAATATTAGAACCAGTCATCATATGCACTCCAAATCTTCTTATGCCATACTCCTTTGCCATTCTGTATGCTTCTAATGCTTCGCTTTCTTTTATCCCGAATTTTACATTTGGCCCAGCGTATACCTGATCTTCATGACCCCCTTTACCAATACCCGGATTAATACGAAATGATATAAATTCGGGGCGTAACCCTAGTTCAATAATTCTCCGCATTTGACTAATCCCATCTAGATTAATTTTAATTCCTGCTCTAATTCCTTGTACTAATTCATCATTTGTATGATAATTGCCTGAATATAGCATCCTTTGTGGATCAAAACCAGCCCTTACCGCTAAATAACTCTCTGTTGGTCCAGAAACATCTGCACCAGCACCTTCTTGTTGAAGAATTCTTAAAACTGCGAGACTATTGTTTGCTTTAACAGCATAAAATAAAGAAAATTTTTCATAATGGCGTTTAAATGCTTCTACAACCCTTCTATAATTAGCTCTTATTCTATCCTCATTATAAACATAAAGTGGTGTGCCGTGCGTCTCAGCAAGTTCAACTGCACTAGAACCACCTATATGCAGAACTCCATTTCTATTCTCAATCGGTGCATTTTCTTTATATCTTGATGTATTAGAAAATACATCGAGAGTTCGTGACCGCAGGTCACGGAATCTTGAAAAAACTACTCTTGCTTCATTAGGCGATTTTTTATCTTCAGCCCTTTCCCTTTGCACTCTTGTCATACCAAAGTTTTAATTACTTAAGTTTTTAAGTATATATTATTATGGAAGTTAAATTCTAAGTAACTCGCAATATTCTCTAAATCTTTTTTTAAGTGTTCTGCCCTATTCAAAACCAAATTATTTATTCGGATCGGGATATACAAATGTTTAAATATAGAAATCAATTCATATTAAACCATGACAAATGTAAATCTTGAACACGTTCATCGTGAAGTAGTTATGATTAAGCAAGATGTTGAATTAATTAAAAATATACTTTCTGAAGAGGGCAAACTAACTGAAGAAGCTAAGAAAAAACTTGTGGAACATTTCGAAGGTGATTACTATAAGTTGCGCGTTGGTGACTATCGTGCCCTAGTTGATGTTGATTTTGAAAAGAGTATCATTTTGGTTCAAGTTTTAGATCATAGAAACCGAATTTATAAAGGAAGATAATATGGTAAAAATAACTGTAGTAGATGCGGTTTATTTTGATAAGGAACAGCTAAC
>JAHFGR010000158.1 GCA_023247345.1 Microcaldota archaeon
GAGATATGGAATAGCCGAAACCGCGGGAAGCGTCCCCTCAGTTCAAGGCATCCTCCTGATCCCCTCGCTTTATTTTTTTTCTTTTTATTTATTTTCTATTTTTTTCTTGGATCTGGATAATATTTTAAGAACATCTACTCAGAATTATAATTATGCTAGCTGTAAAAAGAGGCATTAGTGCAACTAACATGGATGGAAGATTCAGAAGGTACACTCAAGAAACACACAGACCTGTTAGACAGGTAGATGTTAAAGAAGGCCGAACATTAGCAAAACTTACAGAAGCTTGGAAAAGATTTAAGTATTGGAACAATCAAGAACAAGTTCTTTATGAAAATTATCACTCTGTATTGTGGCTAATAAGAAAAATAGAGTATAATGGGAAAGACTTAGAAAAATTCTGTATTGCCTTAGCAGAGTTTCAAGATGAGAAAAATTTCGCAGAAAAAGCTGGTATTTTTCTTAGTGCGCTTATTGGCAATGCAAAAGAAACGAATTTTGTTTTGGACTTAAACCAGTTATCAGGTGAGATCCTTTATTTTGGTCTCTATCTCTACGATAAAAACGTAACAGTGAATGGAAATGCTGGACGACATGTGGGACAATGGATGAATGGCGGCACACTGACAGTTAATGGAAATGTTGGAAACTTTTTAGGAGAGTGTATGCGTGGTGGCAAAATAGTTGTAAACGGAAACACTGGAAACACTATTGGGCAGATTATGTCTGGTGGAGAAATACATCTTAACGGGGAATTTGGAGAGATCTGGATGGGATTTAAAGGTAGGATTTACCATAATGGAAAACTTCACTTAGAGAAGAAACATTATGGCTAGATCTTTCATTTCTAAAAACAAATATTTATATATTCTGCCATTTATAATAACAATATGAAATTTAGACTAACTCCTTATTGCGCAGGCCCACCAGTTAGTGGGAAGAATTTTGTTGGGCGCGAGCATATTCTTGAGGCAGTGCAAAAAAGAGAGAAAGGAACGCTGATTATTGGTCCTTTTAGATGGGGCAAGACTTCGATATTGGATGAAGGCATTCGAAGATTGGGGTCTGATAATGTAGTAGTCGGAAATGTTGCAGCGATTAATAATAGTAAGGATATTCTTCGTGGTATTTTTCGCAACCTAAATTCAAGAATGAACGTTCCGGATAGCTATGGAGAAGCCGTGGAAAATTTAAAGGCACTGGATAAGGAATTGCATGAACAAGGAACTTTTAAGTACATTTTTATTGATGAATTTACTTCTATTTTGAAAGATAAGAAAGCAGTAGACGCGCTGGCATTTTTTCATGAGCTAAGACAATTAAAGGCAATCAAACTTGTTATTGCAATTCATCCACAGGGAGTTTGGAAAGCTCAAGAATTATTTCCAAGCTTTTTAGAATCGCTCGAACATCATTTAGTTGGCCCGCTTCTTGAACAAGATGTTGATAAATTAATTGGATTAAGTGCAGAATCAGGCTTAACGTTCACGCCAGAAGCAAGAGAAGCAGTTCATAAACGCACTGGAAGAATCACGATTTTTGTTCAAATTTTATTATCAGAAATAGTTATGAGGGTAGAAGGAAACTTAGTGAAAGTTGATGATATACCGCATATAAATTTTGATTTTAGAAGCCAGTGGACGTGGTGTTTTACTCCTCATCAAAGAGATATTATAAGAAAAGTATTAAAAAATCCAGGAATAAGTACAGATGATATTCCAGATGCAAAAGACTTACGATTAGTTAAAAAACTGCGCAAAGCTCTTGCTAGGCTTACTGGAAAACATTATGTAGAAGAAGGAAGAATAGAACCAGAAAAACTTTTAGCTGATTTACGTTTGCTTGCACTAGCTGGCTTTGGGATATTATTGGGCGAAGAGAATAAGTATAGAATAAATGGAGATATCTTAGAACATAATATTGGTGCACTCATGAGAGGCGAAGAGCGCTATGGATTTAGAGAATTGAATGGTTTTCCATAAGGAAACATGAGGTTTTCAGTGCCCAATGCTTACTTCTCACTCCTCAATCGTTTTAAGGTAATTATCTAACGCCTTTAAAACATCTTTAGCAATCATGGTTGTTAAAGGCCCGAAATCACCGTCATCTGCTTTTTCAAGGGCTTTATAATAAGAAGTTCTCTCTTGTTTTCTTAAAATAGTTGGCGGAAAACCTGCCTGCATTAATTTTATATTCATTAACAATCGTGCAAGTCTTCCGTTGCCATCCCAAAAAGGGTGGATATAAACAAGTTTGTGATGAACTTCTGCTGCAATTTCAATAGCATTTACTTCCTTTGCTTCTTTATTTAGCAACCTTAAAACCTCGCTCATAAAATTAGGCACTTCCTTGTGACTTGGCGGCCTATGTTTTGCAAGGGTTATTGCAACTGGCCCATTTCTGTAAAAACCAGCCCGTTCTGGCTTTATTTTATCAAGAATGATCGCATGCAAATCAAGAATTTCTTTTTCATTTATTCTTTTTTGTTTTATCATCTTTTCCATTGCCAATATCGCTTCTCTGTGGTTGGTTGCTTCCAAATGCTCTCTCATCGACTTTCCACCGATAGTCATTCCTCTTTCCAGCACTAGATATGTTTCTTTTAACGTAAGCCTATTGCCCTCTATGGCATTTGAATGGTAAGTCATTTCAACCTCGAACTTTTTTTTCAGACTCTCAAGGGTTTCTTTTTGCAATGGCCTAAATGAATTCAATTTTTCAAGCATTTTTTCAATTCTTTCTGCCAGATGACTTTCAACCAGTTCGATCTTTGGTGCTTTTATTTTGTGCCGCTTACAGTAGCCTAACATTTCATTCGCACCATTAAATCGTTTTAACACGTGCTGGACTACTTTTCCATTTTCTCTTTTGCTCTGTACGAGTAAGTAGTAAATTCTACCGTCCTCGACCTGCCTTTTAATATAAACCATAAGACTATGTAGTGACAAAGAGTTTATAAAATTATCTAAAAGTCATGTCACTACAATTTCTAAAAGTAGATTTCTTTGCGCGTTGCTCAATGCAGTAACTACACATTCCAATATTTCTCCAATTCCCAGCCGCTTATTGCGCGTTGCGATTGTTGATGCTCGGTTATTTTAAGGTCTAGATAATCATCCAAAAATTCTTGCGGTATTACTCCTTTTATGAACTTAGGATCGCTTTCAAATGCTTCCATGGCCCCATAAAGCGAGCTTGGCAACGCAGCCCATTTTCTTTTCTTTACCTCGCCTTCTTCGTCATCCAATGGATCACCGGGATCGATCTTATTCTTTATGCCATCGAGCCCAGCAGTCATAACTGCTGCATACGCCAGATATGAATTAACGCTTGGGTCTGCACCATTGA
>JAHFGR010000159.1:0-516 GCA_023247345.1 Microcaldota archaeon
AATATTGACGCGCATTGCATCTCTGCCAAGCACGCGTTGAGCGCCTTCAGGCAATACATACATTTGTTCTCCACTAACCGGTCTACCCATAAAATCCACCTCTATTTGTTTAGAATTTTTTAGAATTAATATCTAATAATATCTAATTATCATTCGACATGCTAAAATTCGATAAGTCTATATGTAGAAAAAAGTTTAAAAGGTTTTAGTTTGCCCTCTCTCCCTTTCGACCGTTCATATTGTTGCGTTAAACACGGTTTTAAGATACTCTTCAATTCCCGCTGGCGTGGGGTTTTTCAGCACTTTTTCCACCCAAGCATTTCTCTCGGCAGCTAGAATAGCCAAATCCCAGGTACAGAGCGGTATTGGGTGGTGCGTAGCTCGAATGTTGCTGCCAGGCTCGGACAGGTTTATAACGTCAGTACGCAATTCAGTTACATTAGCCCATATTCCCGCAAAAAGAAAATTAGCACCAATAGTTTCATGGACGCAGGCCACTGCAACCGCAATGTGAAC
>JAHFGR010000159.1:606-3338 GCA_023247345.1 Microcaldota archaeon
TCACCTCTTCTCGCAGTAACCCCATAAAGTTTAATTTTTAAAGCTGGGTTTCCAACAGACATACCTGGTTTTTCCACCAATTCAACGAATCTAACTGGTCGTGGAATATATTTTAAGGTCCCCATGTTTATAATCGTGGTTACAAAGGTTTAAAAATGCACCCTAGAAAGCAACAACTAAAAATTAATCCTTCATAATAGCATATTGATTATCTATGGATCTAGGCAAAAAACTGCGAGAAGCGCTTGCAAAACTAACTGGCAGGCCATACGTTGACGAAGACGCAGTCCGCGCACTCATAAAAGATTTGCAGCGCGTGCTCATTGCTAGCGACGTGAATGTAAAGCTGGTTTTCGAGCTGTCAAAGCGCATCGAAGAGCGGTCGCTCAAAAGCAAGAAGCTTGAGGCATTGAGCCTGAAGGAGCACGTTCTGAAAGTTGTCTACGAAGAACTGGTTGCATTGATGGGGAAAACCTATGAGCCGCGGCTTGATACGCACAAAATACTGCTCGTCGGGTTATTTGGGAGCGGCAAATGTGTGCACCCCGATACCAAAATTCCACTTAGCGATGGTTCTACACCAAAAATATCAGAACTTTATGAATCTACGAAAAGTGAAGAGATTGCTACTGATGGAGGATTTATTAAGAAAATTGAAAAAGAAATTTTTGCTTTCGATCCAGAAACATTAAAAATAAAAAAAACTGAAGGAAGTCTCATATGGAAATTGAAAAAAACAGATGAACTTTATAAAATAACTATAGACAACGGGAGCAATGATTCGATAACCGTTACCCCAGAGCATCCTTTTTTTGTTTTAGAAAGGGGGAGCATAGTTCAAAAAAGAGCTGATGAACTAAAACCAGGTGATCTTGTGTCTTTACCGAGGGTTCTCCCAGTCGATGAAAATTTTTTTGTTATCCCGGTTATAGATAACTTACATAACTCAGCTAGGATAGTAGATAAAAATCTTGCTTATGCCGTCCGTTACTTTCTAATCGAAAAATTTGGAAGCTTACAAAAAGCAACTAAGGTCCTCAAAATAAAGAGACCATATTGTGGTTTATCTGCTGAATTGAAAAGGGGGCAGGTCGATGTATCTTTATTGAAAGCAACTTTCGGAGAAAGGTTCACTTATAAAGCAGAAGAAAATTTGACATTAACCGGACATGGTAACAGAGTAGTTCGATTTCCAATTGTTTTCAATGAGGAATTCGCAGAGCTTCTCGGGTATATATACGGTGATGGTAACATAGAAGAAGGTTCAGTACATATAACAAATGAGGATCAGGAAATAGTAGATCGTATTTTTTATTTATCTGATCGTTTATTTGCAATAAAGCCAACTTTAATAGTAGATAAAAGAAGAAGAAATAAGTTATATCGGATTTCTATATCTTCTAAATTGGTAACTGATCTGATATGCTCTACTTTTAGACTTCCGAAAGGTAAAAAAAGCAATATTATATCATTATTGCCAAGTGTGATTAGTTCCCCAAAACCCATAATAGCTTCATTTTTAAGAGCCTATTTCGATTGCGATGGTTATGTCGAAGAAGGGAGTAGGCACATAGAATTATGTACTGCAAGCAAAGTTTTTGCTTATCAATTAAGAATTTTACTATTAAAGCAGGGTATTAGCTCTGGCCACTCTATTAAACATGTAAAGGGAGTACCGTATTATAGAATATTTTTAAGAGGTAGTGAAACAGAACTGTTCCAAAGCAAGATCGGATCAATAGTTCCAAAGAAAATGCAGAGATTAGATAAACTTAAAGAAATAGGGGAAGGACAAACAGAAGGTAAGCTTGAGAATTTAGATCTAGGTGATATGCTAAAAAAAGTAAGAGAATATTATGGTACTTCAATAAGTGCAATCCAAGAATACGTTTCTTCTTATGGCATATACGAATATAAAGGTAAGATTTCTAGGGCCTCGCTTAAAAAATTTTTAGAATGTGTCAAGAGAACAAATACTTCAACAAACGAGGTTTTGAGAAGTTGTTTAAGCCATACTCCTAGGCAGCAACTTAGTAAAAAATGGAAAATGGGTTGGTTCAACGCCACAGTTGCGAGATTAGGGGAACAGGGTTACTTAAAAAATGAAAACGAGGCAATACAAATAACGGACCAAGGAAGACAATTGCTCGAATATAACGCTTGCTTTAACCCCAATAATATCGAATTTCTCGAACTAATAGCGCAATCTGATATCAACTGGGGGAAAGTATCTAGATTAGAACTTGATGAATCTACCGACTACGTTTATGATTTAACCGTTGATAAATATCATAATTTTGTAGCTAATGGAGTTATAGTTCATAATACGACCTCAACAGCGAAGATAGCTCATTTCTACAAATCCCGCGGATTAAGCGTGCTTGTTATTGCTGCTGACGTGGAAAGGCCTGCTGCGCAAGAGCAGCTAGAGCAGTTGGCTAAAAAAGTCGGCGTGCAATTCTTCACAGTCAGGGGCGAGAAAAACGCGGGAAAAATTGTTGCTGCCGGAGTGAAAGAGGCGAAAGAAGACATTATTATCGTTGATTCTGCTGGCAGAAGCGCATTTGACGACGTGTTAGTACAAGAATTAAAAGAAATAACCGATGCGCTTAAGCCAGATGAGACATACATGGTAGTAAGCGCAGATATCGGTCAAATTGCAGGCAAGCAGGCAGATGAATTTAACAAGATAGTCCCAATAAGCGGCGTGGTAATAACAAAAATGGACGGGA
>JAHFGR010000160.1 GCA_023247345.1 Microcaldota archaeon
GCAACGGATTTTGCTGCTATAGAATGGGAAGGCCAAGGCTCGATAATAAAAGACATAACTGGAAGAAGATACATCGATTTTCTTGGCGGTTATGGGATATATAACATGGGTATTAGACATCCTAAAATCATTAAGGCAGTACAGATGCAGCTTAATAGGATGCCTCTTAATAGCCAAGAATTGTTAGAACCATTACGTGGCGCATTGGCACAACTACTTGGAGAACTTGCACCAGGTGACTTGCAACAATGCTTCTTCATAAATAACGGCACTGATGCAATTGAAGGTGCAATGAAGCTTGCAAGATTATATACCGGCAAATCAGGGTTTATCTCGACTGTGCGCGGTTTTCATGGAAAGAGCATGGGATCGCTTTCGCTTATGGGTAAAGCAGATTATAGACAACCTTTTGAACCACTATTGGGCAATATACATTTTGTTCCTTTTGGAGATGCAGATGAGCTTGAAAATGAATTAAGAAAATTACAGGCTGTTGGAGCAGGGGTTGCTGCCTTTGTTGTCGAACCAGTGCAGGGTGAAGCTGGTGCACGCGTTCCGTCAGATGATTATTTTCCTCGCGTGCGCGAAATTTGTGATAGATATGGAATTTTACTTATAGCTGATGAAGTTCAAACTGGCATGGGAAGAACCGGCAAGATATTTGCAATGGAAAACTGGAATGTTGTTCCTGACATAATATGCTTAGGTAAATCTTTGGGCGGAGGGGTAATGCCCCTCAGCGCATTTATGAGTTCACGCAAGATTTGGAAAATGCTAGAACAAAACCCATTTATTCACAGCACTACGTTCGGGGGCAATCCAATGGCATGCGCTGCTGGCATTGCAGCAATTAATGTTATGCTAGAAGAAAGGCTACCGGAGCAAGCTACGAGAAAAGGAGAATTTCTATTAAAGGAACTAAAAAGATTACAGAAAAAGTATAAAAAAATTATGTTGGATGTGCATGGAAAGGGCTTGCTTATCGGTATGGATTTTGCAACTAATGAGATTGGTTATGAAGTAGCTGCAGGTCTATTCAGAAGAGGGATTTTAGTTGCAGGAACAATGATAAGTTCGCAAACAGTTAGAGTTGAACCTGCACTTAATATTCCAGATAAGTATCTGAAGATATTTTTGAATAAATTAGAAGAAGTATTAGACCATATAGACAAATATGGCTTAGATAAAAGGCATAAAAGTAATTAAACACATATAAACATCATAAAAAACATAAGTTTATAAATACTTGATGCACATATGTTATTACAAACTTCTCAGTTAGAATAATTGATCTAAGAGGTACACACATGATAGCATTAAGATTTGATAGAAGAGATATAAGATCGACAAGGTCAAAATGCCCAAAAGAAACAATATTACGAGCATTAGATGGATCAAAGGTATTGCTTCCAGATTCCGTGACCTACGGTCACGAACTCTCGATGAAAATTCATCAAGATAGAATGCAGCATGGAATAACTATAGGTGTAAGAGGCGAACGTGTTCTAGCAGCAGCCTGCCATAAGGCATTGGCAATAGCAAACCATCATGTTGAAGGAAGGCACGATCACGCAATAAGAGAAGCAGAGCTATTTTTACCACCAGTAGTTGGGCCAAGAAGAGGCAAATTTGATGTTCTTTTATTAGATACAGAAGCGCTATTAGATACTGGCACAAGAATATTGTTAAGTAAAATAGCTGTAATGGCAGTTGCTAGAGAAGCTTATGGAAGAGTTGGTAAAAATATGGATGCTGCACATATGGGTTCTTATTTAAAATTAGCAGTTCATGCACTTCAGTTAAGACAATTCGAAGAAGTCTAATTATTCGTTACAAGTTTTACAATTATTAAATACATCCAACTGAGCATTACATTGAATGCAAGCAAATCTTGCAGTTGGATTATGGGCCAATTTTTGAATTGGTGTAATAGCTCCGCATCGCATACATTCAACACGATGTATCAGACTGGAGATTACTAATGAAGCAGGTTCTGCAGGAATTTTCTTTGCAGCTGCAGGTATTTTATTCTGAGCCCGCTCTAACTTTTTAACAACCTTTACAATTTTTTTGGTTTTTTTCTTTACCATATTACCACTCAAAAAATTATGGACAATTATTTTTTACCATAGACAGTATAATGCCACGGCTTTCGCGCAAGACCTGTTTGATCAATGTAAATATGTTTCAAATTAGTATATTCTTCTAAACTATATATTGATAAATCTTTCCCAAACCCGCTTTGTTTAAATCCGCCATGAGGTGTTTCGCTAGTTAGCGCTCCATGCTCGTTTATCCAGACAGTGCCAAAGCGAAGTTTATTCGCAATTTTAATTGCAGTTGTAATGTCTTTGCCGTATACACTCGCTGCTAAACCATAATCAACATCATTTGCCTTTTCGACAGCTTCCTCGATCTTTTCGTATGTTGAAACTCCAAGAACTGGTCCAAATATTTCCTCTCGGCATATTTTCATTTTTTGCTCTACTCTTCTGAAAAGCGCTGGCGCTAAATAATAGCCTTTTTCAAATTTTTTTCCTTTTGGCCTGTGCCCGCCACATACAAGCTCGGCTCCTTCGTCCATTCCAGTTTTTATGTAATTCGTTACTCGATCTCGCTGGCGCGCTGAAATAAGCGGACCCATATCTGTGTTTTCATTTAAAGGGTCGCCTAGTTTAATTTTTTTTATTTCGTTTATTATTAATGAAATTAATTTCTTTTCCTGGTTTTTATGAACATACACGCGCGTTACAGCAGTACAATCCTGTCCGGCATTCCAAAATGCACCAACTACTGCGCCTTTTGCTGCCATATCCAAATCTGCATCTTGCATTACAATTAATGGCGCTTTGCCACCAAGCTCAAGATGAACCTTTTTTACATTGCTACTCGCAAGTTGCATTATTTTTTTTCCAGTTTCTGTGTCACCTGTAAGCGAGATCATATCAATTTTATTGCTAATTGCGAGCTCGCTGCCAATTATTTCGCCAGGCCCGGTTACAACATTAAAAACGCCTTTAGGAATAAATTTTCCAACTAATTTTGTAAATTCCAAAAGCGTTAATGGCGTATAACTTGCTGGCTTAATAACTAGAGTATTTCCTGCTGCTAATGCTGGTGCTAATTTCCAAACTGCAATATAAAGAGGGTAATTCCAAGGCACAATAACGCCAACTACTCCAACGGGCTCTCGGCGCAAGAAACTAGTGCCCATGCCAGAATATTCTGCTGCTCCAATGCCAGTAAGCATTCTCGCTGCACCTGCAAAAAATTTCAAATTGTCAACGATAAACGGTAAATCGCTATCTCGCGCATACT
>JAHFGR010000012.1:0-4053 GCA_023247345.1 Microcaldota archaeon
TCGTTTTGCTCGCTATCTTC
Organism: Microcaldota archaeon; assembly: GCA_023247345.1. GTDB lineage: Archaea > Micrarchaeota > Micrarchaeia > Anstonellales > Bilamarchaeaceae > JAGVWJ01. Next base: position 21 of record JAHFGR010000012.1, read on the forward strand.
CATCGAATCTTCGACGTATATCTCATAACCAGCACCGCGAATGCGCGAACGCAATGCAGGATGTATCTGTTGCATGTCTGGCAAATTGCCTGCGGCAACGAGAACAAAATCACTAGGTGCAGGTTCTGTTTTTACTAATGCGCCGCTGGACATTTCGCTCTGGCCGGTAATGGAATATCTTTTCTCTTGCATTGCGGTTAGCAGTTCTTGCTGCCAATGCCACTTAAGCGATGCGATTTCGTCGATAAAGAGTACACCTTTGTTTGCTTTATGAACTGCGCCGCTCTCGACCCGAAGATGAGGCGGTGTGCCTAATCCACCTGAATTGCTGACTAAAATACCATTTGCGAATAAATTGCCTGATTCTGTTGTTATATTATAGACAAAACCTAATGCATTGATTTCTGCAATTTCTATTATACTAGCCGTTCGCAAACCTTTAGATAAAAATAACTGATCGAAATGTGCATGCGAAACAAGATCCTGCGTCCTTCGGACACGAGCTCTCGAAGTTCTTCGAACTTCAAGATCAATATTAGTAATTATCTTTTCGTTGCCTTTTAATTTGCTAATTTCAATATAGCGTCCATTAACATAAATTTTGTGTTCTGGAGTAACCAAAAGCGAACCGCGTTCATATTTCAATACTTTTAACTTTCCTTGATAAGATCTTTTATTAACCGCAACTATTCGAACCTGCTGAATTTTTCCATCTTTGTACCCAAAGGTGTGTGTTCCCTCATTTTCTGGTAATACCAAACCTTCATATCCTTCTTCATTATTTTCGATTAACTCCGGATATTTTGCTAACAAACCATTTACGAATTCATCCATCAATATATCTTGCGCGTTTTCATTTTTTATTATGTTTAGTTTTGTATTAAAAAAACTTTGTAGTGGATCATGTTTACAATCACCAAGAAGTGCGCCAGCTTTTGCGCCAGTCGCATCAATAAAAGGAGCTATACTTTTTTCTGTATTGTCAACTATCAACTTAGGTGTGTTCTGTTCAAACGGTGCTAGTCTTCTGCTTAAGCCAGCAGTTGCATTCGATATCAAGAAAAGAAATACTAATCCAAATAATGTCGCAAATATAAACCATTTCATATTATCTGGTATATCAACCAAAAAGACCATCGCAAGAATAACTATCCCGAGCAATGTAAGTATAAAAATCGGAGAAATTCCCTTTGGTGTTTCCTCCATATTTTTTCTATAGTTTGTTATTCTTCTACCCAAGCCGACTTTTAATTCTGAAGGAAGCACTTCTATTTTTTTCTGTTCAGTATATTTTTTTATTAGTTGTAATTCTTGCGGAGTATATAACCTTACAAAATCAGGGTTCTTTTTCAAATAATCATAAGTTGGATAGGTTTTTACAGATTTTATTATCGGTTGATTTTCATTGTTTGGATTCGGAACTACTAAAACGTCCTCTAGCTCTTCTACTGGCATAAGTTCTGCCATTGCTTGCGCAAGCATGCTCTTACCAGTGCCAGGCGGACCGATTAATAAGACATTGCGCTTTTGAGCTGCTGCTTTTTTTATGATGTCAACTGCCTTTTCTTGTCCAATAATCTGATCGATTAATTTGGTCGGAACAGTGATTTCTTCTGTAGTGTTAAATTTTTTCATCAATCCACCAATTTGTCCTCGAATATGGTAACGTAATACAATAACATCAGCTAACTACTTTGATATTACTAAATGCTATTCTAGGTGCTATCAGGTCTTCAAAAACCGATGTTTTCTTTTCCATTCCTTGTATGCTATTGAAAAGATTAAATATATTTCCACTGATTATGAAACCGCGCACAGGTCTTAATTCTTTGTTTTTATAATATGATCCGGCGTTAACTTCAACACCAAAATCTCCTGTCGTTAGATTGGATGTATGCGTCCCATGCAATGATTTGACTATTAGAAATTCTCCTAGCTCGTCTTCAAATTTGTTATAATCTCCTTTGTTAATGATTATATTTGAATGCCCAATTATTGGATGAGAAGAATAATCGCTTCTAGCGCACGAGCCACAAAGATATTTGTTATCCAAGGCAGCGGTTTCTAAATCATATAAAAAATTTTTCACTGCTCCTAGTTCGACAAGCGTGATCTTCTTGCTTGCAGTTCCTTCGTCATCGAAAGGTTTGCGTGCAGACGCAATAGCTGTTGCGTCATCATATATGCTTAGTTTTTCACTGAACATTTTCTCGTCTATTTTATTTTCGAGCATCGATATTTTTCTTCTTTTCCAATCGCCAGAAAAAGAAGGCAATAGTACGTTAATTAGGCTATGTAACGATTCCAGTTCAAAAACAACTGTGTAAGTTCCTTTTTGTAATTTTTTTGCTCCTTTCATTTCCTTTGCCATTTTTCCAGCTTCTTCTCCTATCTTCAACAAGTCTTTTGGTAATGAGGTAGAAGAGTAATAGCTATATCCTAATCCATCATCTAACATTGCTTCAGCATAAACACCAAAGCCTGTTTTTTCGTATTGCGCATTAAGCCCATTGTTATTTTCGATTCTAACTTGTATACTTCCTACTTCAATGTTTATTCTGCAATGTTTCGTATACTTTTCTACACCCTCTTTAATTTTATAAAGCTCATCTCGAAGTTCCCTCTCTTCGATATCTCTAATCTTATTATCGAAGATATCCATTTTCTGGTAATTTGATTTTTTCTGAAAAGAAAAACCTCTTGCTTCAAATCTTGCTATCTTTTTTGCCTGCTCAATTGTTTTTTTCAAATCTTCTTCGCTGTCACAATAGGAGAACCCAAGTTTATTGTCCTGAAAAACTCTAACTCCATAACCGCTACTTTCATGTGCTTCCTTTATTTTTATCTCTCCATCAGCGAAAAGCAGAGAAGTTTGTTTATCTTTTAAATAAAATAATTCTTGATCCATAAGTTTATATTTTATTTTTGCTTTAAATCCCTATGCCCGGGCAAGCTCCACGTTGTTTCATCGCAATAGAAATTCCAGAAGAGTTAAAAGCTAGAATATCATATTTGGCACAAGAATTGAATTTCGTTAACATCAAAGGAATAAAACTTGTTGAAAAAGAGAACCTTCATATTACATTGAAATTTCTTGGCAACATATCACCTGAAAAAATTGATTTTATCCAGCAGAAGCTAAGCGAAATTAAGTTTACGCCATTCAATATTCAGCTTCTAGGCGTTGGAGTTTTTCCAAACGATACCTATGTTCGCGTAGTTTGGGTCGGCTGCAAAAGCAAGGAGCTTTACATCCTTGCTAAGAAGATAGAAGACGCGCTTGCCAGTGAGTTTAAAAAAGATGAATTTACTGCGCATACTACTTTTGCGCGCGTAAAGCAAAAGACAGATTTACACAGCCGTTTAGAGAAACATAAAAACGATAATTTCGGAGATTTTATCTGTTCAAAATTCGAGCTGAAGCAGAGCCAACTTGGTAGGGAAGGGCCAGTTTACTCTAGTTTAGCGATTTTCAATGCGAAAAGTTAGATTTAAATATCCTTGTCTGTAAAGATTTATTTCTCTTATTAGTTTAATATTTAAACTGCCGACGGAGCCGAAGGCGACGTCTAACATAAGAAATATATTAGTGCATGAGCACTAGGATGGCATAAGACGATGACAAAGGCTAAAATTACGTTAAGTGGAGAAAAGCCAAAAGACTTGGACGGAGTAGTTTCACAAATAAAAGAGCTTGCAGGCACGCTCGGTATGAAATTCTCTGGCCCAGTTCGCATGCCGCGAAAAAAATTAGAAATTTCTTGCAGAAAAACGCCATGTGGAGATGGCAGTGATACTTACGAACATTGGGAAAAAAGAATAAGCAAAAGGCTCGTAGTAGTTGAAGGAGATGAGATTAAACAGATTTTGCGCGTTAAAGTCCCATCAAATGTTTTTATCAAGATCTTTGTAAGCTAATCTTTTTATTTATCAGAGCTAATTATTTGACAGTTTACAAAGTTTTCGAAAATGTAAGTGTTTAAATTTATATGTTAGTAGAAATAATACTATATTGTTCTCTAGTAATACATAT
>JAHFGR010000012.1:4063-13476 GCA_023247345.1 Microcaldota archaeon
TCAGCGGAGCCTTTTGACTTTTGTCGTTCTTGCGGCAAAAGGCTACGCCTCATCCAAAACCTTAAGGTATCTCTTAAGATTTTTGGTTTTTGGCTGAAGCCTTTTTTATATTAGGAGCATATACTATCCTAAAAAGGCTTCAACGGGCAATAGCAGAGCACCCGCCTTGCACGCGGGGGGCCGAGGGTGCGAGGCCATAGCCCTTTCTTTTTGAAAGAAAGGGCTGAGTCATTCACACCAAAGAAAACGGTGAGACTTGGTTATACTTAGACTGTCGATGCATTGAGCAATGCGAAATGCATCCACAAGCGCGTCTATGAGAAATATCTTTAAGTTCGAAGAACTTGAAGAGGTCGTGACCATCGGTCACGGGATCTCAGGATAGCGCGGCTTTTTCGCATAAGTATAATCATGGACGAAAATCCCTCCGAGTCCATTTTTTTTACCCAGTCTCCAGTTCTGGGTCTTGAGTTTTGCCTGATTGAAAAATGGACTGTTTTGTTTGTATAATCGAGCATACTGAATCTCATCTATTTTTAAATACTTTTTAACACATTTGCTTTATGGAGAAACCTGCTCAAGCTTTAGATAGAAGAATATTGGCTCTAAGGGCAAAAATAGATATACATCCGGCAAGGATATTCGCAGATAGGTTAATCGATGCAACTAGTCAAAGAGCAACTGTCAGGACCAAAGTACGCTCAAAAACATGGGTTATAGTCGAGATCGGGCCTACTGATTTTGGAGAAGTTTCAAATGTATTAAGAAATTACGTAAATAAACTCAGATTCGGAAATATTAGATACGTCGGTATAGACCCTTTTTTTGATCGCGATCCAGAAGCGCGCCTCAAAGAATTTAAACGTTCTGCAAGGCAAGGTGTAAATGTAGAATTTCGAAGACACTCCATTTTGGATGGTATTCCATTTGGTAGAAGTTCGGTTGATGAAATTCATGCGCACGCAATAGTAATCTGGAAAGGGGGTCGACGCCATCGTTATGTTGGTAGTGGAAGAATTCAAAGGCGCATTGCAGAAAAATTTTTACAAGAAGCCAAAAACGCGCTTAAGAAAGGTGGAAAACTTTTCATTTCAGGCAACGGGGAATACACTTGCGCAGTCCATGATTTTTATTACCTAATTAGTCGCGACGACGATTGGTATCGTGATCATGGTTTTAGATTGGTCCAAAGAGGTGGTCGCGAAGAGGCTGCAGTTTTTTCTTCTTACGGACCGAAACATTTAGTTGTTCTAGAAAAACTATAACTTATTAAACAATCGAGATGAATTTAATTTATGAATGAAAAATTAAAAGGTATTTTACAAGTTCTATTGGCAATAGCCATAGTCGTATTAGTTTTTGCATTTAGCAAAGAACTCGAGCGCTTTAAAGAATACGGATACTTAGGCGTTTTTGTAATTTCTGCGATATCTGCTGCAACTATATTCATACCCGCGCCTGGTTGGGCATTTGTTTTTGCAATGGCGAAGTTTTTGGATCCTATTGGCTTAGGCATTGCAGCTGGCATCGGCTCTGCGCTTGGCGAGATAACCGGATATATTGCTGGTCAAGGAACATCACACCTCCTCCCTGCCAATTCTCATTATAAAAAATTTAAAAATTGGATAGAAAAGAACGACCTACTTGCTATTTTTATATTGGCTGCAATTCCAAATCCGCTTTTTGATGTTGCAGGCATTGCAGCTGGCAGTTTGGGCATAAAATGGTGGCGATTTTTAATTGCAACAGCAGCTGGCAGAACGCTGCGCTATGCTGCGCTTGCATATTTGGGTGCGTTTTCAATTCAATTTTTATGACTTCATTTATATTTATTTCGTAATAAGAATATATGTGATTTTATGGCACAAAAAATGACAAACATTGAAGAGTTTGCATTGAAGAGTATTTTATACATGGCAGAAACAGATACTGCTAATGCGCATGCTATACGCACTACTCTTAAACCATTTCAGGACGAAAAAGGTTGGGAACGCGTGCTTAATATGCATGAAAGGGCAGGAGATTCTGTAGATAAAATAAAGATTTTTATTGCTACTACTGAGAACATTGATCCCGCGCTATTAAAAAGATGCCAAGCTGTGATAAAAGATTATAATGAGGCGCTTAAATGGGAAAGGGATATTGCAGATAAGCTTTCTTTGGATCCAAGCCGCGCATTATTCATCGAATTATTTAGAGTTGAAAGCGCATTAAGAAGGGTTGAGCAAGCGCTGCTGGCAAGAGAAAATGTGTATAATGCTACGGGCGCAAAATACGGGGCAATTGAAGACGAGATGGAAAGCAATATAGATAATATCAATCCGCACTCTCTAAAACAAGGCTTAATGGCAAACAGGGAATATGAGAAAGCCTGCAGGGAATTTCAATTTGCAGTAGAATCAGCTTCTGGAACAGACTATGGAGATGCAAAGAAAAGATATGCTGTATTACAAAAAAGAATCGATGTTGTCGAGGGCGTTTATGTTGATATGATCGCTTGGGAAAAAAGCATAGATGTGCATCATGAAAATGCAAGCGGTTGGAATTATACATGCAGGGAATCATTTCTTTTACAGTTTCTAAAAGATGATAAAGAACGATTAAAATTCGAAGCAGAGATTTTTCTTACTGATAAGAATCTTAAACTAGCTACAAAGGAAGAGGTAACATTAAACGAAGATGAAAAAAGACAGTATAAAACATTAAGAAGCCTTTTGTGGATTTTTACCGAAAAAATAGAACAGGAGATTGCGGCTGGCAGGTTTGCGCGAAGCGATTTTCCTAAAGAGACATTAGATCTATTGGATAAAGTTAAGCAAACTCAGTTTTACAAAGATAATTATGAGCTTGTCCACAGAGCGCCAACTATCTGGGATAAAAAATGGGTTGCAGGTTCTGTAGAAGCGTATGACAAATTAGTGGATTTTCTTTTTCCAGCAACATATGCCTCAATGAAAAGCATTGCAGAAGGCGCAGAAACAGATTCTGCTGGAAAATTTCTTGGCAAGGTTGCATTAACAATGGGCGGCAACTTGGTCGATGCTGCATCGCTAGTTTTGCTTAAGGGTGCAGGTCAGGAAGCTGTTCAATTAGGAAAGGCGGCTATTAAGGAAGGAGTGAAACAAGCGGCAAAGCAAATTCCAAAAAAGATTGTAGCTGAAGTTGTCGAGCGCGGTACAGTTAGATTTGCTGCTGGCACAGTTATAAAAGCAGGCTTACTGGCATTTCCATACTATCATAGCTACAAAGAAATGATGACTGTTTTGGATGATGAAAAAGTTAGCAATGCTGATAAGGCAGTTGCTGTTGCTAGATTTTTAAAAGAGATTATTATTTTTGAAAGATTGTTTGCTAAAGGACCAGCTGCTTTGAAAGATGCAGTGCGAAGGTTTAAAGGCGATTTTGGATTGGCAAAGGTTTACGAAGCGCGTCTTCTTGCGCTAGCTGGTGGAGCAGAACATGCGGATGAAATCGCTGCTGCAGCTGTGGATCTTACAAAAATAAAAGATGCAAACGTTGCGCGTGTATTTTTATCAGAGCTTGGAGAAAAACTTGGCATTCCTGCATTAAAGAATATTGCTGCTAAAACAGTTGCTAGAATGATCGATCCACGTACTCGAGCAGTCGTGGCGCACGCTACAACAATGGCCTTTGCAATGGTATTAACTAGTAGGAATATAATTACTGAAACTGCTGTTGAAAGAAAGAAAAAATTAGATGAGCAGGTGCAGTGGCAAAATGAATATACGAAGTTCGGGTTCGATAGCTCGCAGCAAATGTTACTTACTGCTAGCGATTATCTAAAGCTGCGCGTGCTAGGAAGAGAAGAAGGGCAAAAGGCAGATTTTAGTGCGAAGAATGTAAAATCTTTATTAGAGGAGTATGGAAAATATGCAAAATTTTGCCAAAGCGAAAGCGTTCAGCCATTATCTGTTAATGACTATTTGTATGTTAGATTGTATTATTTAGAAACTGAAAAAGAAGAACTATTTAATTACACAAAAGAATACGCAGATCTATCTCAAGAGACAAAAAGGCAACTAGCATTTTCTAATTATGTAAAGGCAAATGAAATTGCTAAAAAAATATTATAAAACCACTTTTTCGTCTTTAGCTCTATTTTTTCTTATTCCAAACTATTATCCTTTTTTCTGCTTCATCACTTTGGTTTTGCCATAGTACTATTGCTCCTATAGCTGCAACAGCGAGAAGTGCTGCGCCTATTGCACCTACTTTTGTAATACGACTAGGTTTTTCCTCTTCAATTAATCTTTCTCTTGCAAGCCTAAAAAGGGCGTTTGCTTCTGTAAACACAGGCGTTTCAACAACTTTTAATTTTTCTATGTTGGTATTTAATTTTCCCATTGTTTCTACTATTGTTTTAGCAGCTGCATAACATTTTTTCTCAATCGTTCTAATTTCAGCATAAGACGCTATTCCTTCGAGTTTTGTTAAATCACTTCTCACTCTTAATTCATACTCAGCAATCATTTGATTAAAATCTGAAAAGCGTCTGGTTCTTATTGCTAGTTCATTCATTGCCGCTGATGTTTCAGTTCGTTGTGATGCTTGTTTTGCAGTATGCGTTGCACCTTCTCTGGCAACTTTCCATTCGCGCATTCTTTCTAGTTCTTCAGGAGTAATTTTAAATTCTCTGCAAAACTCTCTATCTGTTTTTTCAGCAACAACTCTTTCCATTCGCTCTGCAGTTTCTGCAAAGTGAGAGGCATTAGCTAGGAATCTCCTTCTTTTTATTTCCAGTTCTTCCTTTACTGTTTCCAATGCTTCTCCAAGTGCATGTATTGCCTGTTTTGGCCCATTTGAACTTCCTTCTGTAGATATAAATCCTGCAAGCATTTGTCTTATTTTCAATGTATTTTGCTTGCCTAGAAATTCAATTACATCTTTTCTTGCGCTGTCATCAAAAACGATCTGCCCAGTACCATCATTTCCTACGATCCCGCCAAGTTTTACTATTCCCATCATTTCTCTTCCGCTAGTAGTAACTTGTATTCCAGTTTCCTTAGGGGCAGTAGTTATTATTTTTATTAGTTCACGCCTCAGTTTATCTAAATTTCTCTCTCTTCCTATTTCCTGCCCTAGTCTAATATAATTAGTCTCAACTGTTCTTTCCTTAAAAGCAAGTCCGCCTTCTGCAACCACATTTTCACCCTTTTTAATCTATTATGGTTCTGCCACTTAGTTCTATTCCTGTTTTATTTCTAATCACATCTTTTATATTACCTATCCTTTTCCATGTATCCATTACCATAACATTCATTACCATTATTAAAGCACTGCTGACCTGTTCGCTAACGCCGCGTAAGTGCGAGATTTGTAAATCCAGAATAGTATGCTCAAGCGTTTCTAAGCCAGTTCCCAATGTATTTAAAATTACAAAAAGTTGTTTCTCTGATAGCCTTGATGAATCTTTGGAAATTTCTCCCAATATAAATTTAAGATGACCATGTAATTGTTGAACGCCTGTTGCATGTTCTAATTCAATATCACTTTTTGCATGGCTGTATGCTGCTATACCGTCTCTTTCTACGGCAACTCTAACTCCTTCTAGATATTTTACATCAGATGTTAATGCTGCTCTTGCCTGCATTAATGCATTGCTTCCAAAAATTCGTTGCGTTCTATCCCGCAGTTTTTCTAATTGTGTTCTCATCTCATTAGTTCTTGGTTTTGGTCTAACCGCATTTAGCACGCTTTGAAAAAATAAGATAGCCATGTTTATATTTAAATAAACACTGTTTATAAAGCTTTCGCGCTTTGAGGCTGTGGGACAGAATTATTCATCAAAATATAATAATGCTGCAGCAGCTCCAACTGCAGCAATAGTAACTGCAATAGGCCCAAGTTTAGTTATTCTACTTTCTGGGCGTAGTTCTTTTCTTATTGTTTTTCCAATATCTCTAACTAGTGTTGTAGCTTCCTTTAAAACTTGCGAACTTTCACCCATTCTCTCTTTTGCTATTTCAAGTCTTTCTATCACCTTATCATATCTTTCTGATATTAGCTCATATGCTTTCTTAAGTCGCATAGCTTCTTTCCATTCTTTATCTGCTTCTAGTCTAGCTACCAATTCTTTTCTATAAAGTGCTTCTTTAGTTCCTACTTCTAATGCATCCTCGTCGAATCCCAAATCTCCAAGTATTTTCCTGCCTATATCTTTTTCACGTCTTTCTGCGGCCTCTTCGAAACTTAATGCTATACGATCGTATTTAGATAATCTAGTTGCAATTTTTTTTATTAAATCCCTTAAAGAATCATTTAATGCTTCTGCAACCTTGGCAGCGTTTTGCTTTGGGTTTGCCGATATAAAACCATTTACTAAATCTCGTATACTGTTTCCGTGCAGTACGTCCATCGCCTTTAAATCTTGGTCTATTTTGGATATATCCAAAGTACCTAAAGATTGAGATTTTCTAATTTTTAGTTGTGCATCAGTTAATTGTTGGCTTATGGCTTTGCTTATTTGGTTTTTCAACCCATCAACATTTCCGTTTCTGCCGAGTTCAAAGCCTATTTCGAAATTTGTTTTTTGCGCAGTATTTCTAAATGCAAGTCCTGGTTCGACCATCTTCAACCTCTTCATTTTCGGTGCGTTCTCGCTTCAATTTATTTAAATCCTTTATCTAGTTATTTTATCTCGATATTATATGCCTAAGAAGTTCTGCAGTAAGTGCTTCTAAATCCACATCAGTCTTTATTTCTTTTTTTATAAAAATATTTCTTGGTTTATGAATATAAATAATTGATTTGGCGCTATCTTTTCCTCCTCTTGTTTCTATTGCCAAATACCATTGTTGTACCCATGCGGGAGCTGCTAAACCTCTATCGAAACATGAAGATGGACTATTAGCTTCGGTCATGGTCGATGGTTGCGTACTAAATATATCAAAATACTCATGCGCAACAGAACTGCCTCTAATCGAATTTCTCGGTATTCTTATAATTGCTATCAATCTATCGGGAATTTTTCCAATCTCTCCTAATGCTTCTAATATATCTTCTCTACTAGTGAATAATGCATCAGCTCTTCTAAAATTGGGCAGGTTGGTTTTTTTACCAATTGTTCCTCGAGTTGCTGATCTCATACTTTTATTATATAGAGTCACTTCTAAAAACTTTTCTTATTTAATTATACTCATGGAAGTTGAGAAAGAAGCACTACAATTAGTTCAAGGTACATTATCCTCTATCAATGTTGTTATGGAAGATTGGAAGACACTAGATAATAACTCGAAGAATCGATTCTCTGCCCGTGTCGAGCGGCTAAAAAAATGGAAAGAAGTTTTAGAAAAATGGAAAGAAGATTTTGTCAAGGCAGATTCAGATAATAAGTATTACCTCCTTCTTCAATTGCACGATATTTCAGGCCAGATGACATGAAATTTGAAGAAGAGCTAAAAAAAGCAGAGGAAAGACTGAAATTGCTCCAAACGGCTGTTCCAGTCAAGGCGCAAGGTCAAAAAGTTGAAGCAGATATAGCTAAAGCAGAACAAGGAATAGAAAGGTTAAGATCATTCTCCCTAAGACTTCCTCTTGATTCTCCGGAAGTCTTTAAACGAGTTGTTGCTGCTGAAACAAATATTTTTGTAGTTGCCTTGGATGATTTAAGTAAATTAAAGCCTTCAGATGATTCTCCGGTTATCAGTGCTTACAATGGAGTTGTTTCTCTACTTAAGGAAGGCCAGAAATTATACGAAAAAAATCCTCAACAAGCCGAGCTGATGTTTGGTCAAGCAGATTATCTTGCTTCTGCATTGTTGCTTTGCAAGGATTTGGAAATTTTAAGGAATCAGGACCCTAATAATTTAAAAGACGCAGAATTTTTAGCCACTGTTCAAAACGCAGCAAACGATTACGCTGCCAACATAAGCAAAAATAATCCCACAGAAGAACGTGCCTTTCTTATTTTGTTAGCCGCCAACTCCTACTTAGGTTTGCAGTCGAACAAAATGCCAGCGCAGGCAGTAATTGCAAGAGATTTTACTCTTTCCATTAAGAGCAGGCAGGAAGACCAGTTCGACATAATTGATGATCAAATTGCTATTTTACAAGCAATGCGAAATGTAAGCGTTTCTGAAAAATACAAGCAAGAATTTTTGGATCAGATGAAAACTGCGCTATTCATGTTTAATGTCGATCATTCTGGTTCGCGCGAAACTGTGCAAAAGCAGCTTGACCAAGCGACTTTATTTACAGCCGCAACCTTGCAGGTTGCCGTTTATTCTACAATGCCCTCAGAATTACAAAGAGCGTTGAAGAAAGATTACGATGGCCTTAAGCAGGACTTGCATGATGGGAGTTTGACTCAAGAATCAGTTACATTAATTTCGATGAATTTCTCCCAAGCAACAATGAACGATATTCTAGACGCATTTTCGCGTGCCATTGCTTCTTTAAAAATTTCAGCATCTGATCGCGCAACAATAAACACATCATTAAAAAATATCCGCGCGCTTTTCGAGCAAGGCGAGGTCAGCAGAGCTCTTCAGGTAACTGAGCTTTTGGCTGCTTATCGGTCTACAGTTGTAACTGACGCGCCATTTGCCAGAAGAGAACTTCTTGATGCAATAACTCTGTTGTCAAAACCAGGCGAGCTTAACGATAGCGAGTTGCAGGCAATGAATGCAAAATTACAGCCCGAGATCGCAAAGCTTGCAATGTACGGGCAATATTATGCAGCAATACAAGATCTGGGGGCAAGAGCCGAGAAGAGGCGTGCTGATTTTGGTGATTTGGAAAAACACTTTGATGAAACATTGTTTGATATAAAAAAAATTAGAAAACAGCTTGATGCTGCTTTAGCACAGGCAAAGAATGGAAATTTTGAAGACACAGATAAGCTATTGCAGGTAGCAAATGTGCTGATTATCGAGCAGGATGGTTATGCAGTAAAAAAGGCAAACGAACTTCAGCGAAAAGATTTTGATAAAACTATTCAAGGTGATATTGCAAATCTCAGATCATTTAAGGCATCGATTGAAGGCTATAAGAAAAGCTTAGAGGATAAAAAAAGAGAATTCGGAAGCAGCGTTGTTACGCGCGGTATTGGAGAGCGGATAGATGACCTAATTGAAAGACTTACAAAATTACAATCAGAAGTCGATGTCCAGATTGCAGCCCTTGCGCAGGCGCAAACAGATCCAGATATCCAAAAAGCATCAGCTAAAAGAAACGCAGTATTTGACAAAACCGCCCAGTTAATTATCATTCAGGATACGTTTCAAAGCATCGTAAGGTATTCTTCTTTATGCTTTGACCAGCTTGGCAACTTGAGTCATCTGGTCCAGATTGCAGATAACAGTTTAGATCGTACAATTATTATAAACGCAGCAAGCATAGCACAGGATTCATTAAGTTATTTGGCGCAACTTAATTTTTCAGGTGCAAAAGAA
>JAHFGR010000161.1 GCA_023247345.1 Microcaldota archaeon
GGCCAGCAAAATATCTTATTGACAAAAATGGAGATGTAGTTTATACTCATTTTGGTGAAGGAAATTATGAAACTACTGAAGCAAAGATACAGAAATTGCTCACAGATTTGAAAAATACAACGATGAAAAAACCAATGTCAAGGCCAAGGGAAGTTGAAATAGTCAATGGTTCAATTGGCACACCAGAACTGTACTTTGGTTATAACTTTAGGCGAACACCGTTGGGCAATGAACCCAACATTATGGAACCTGCAGGGACTTATGTGTTTAAGATTCCTAATGGCATTTCTTCTAATCATGCTTATTTGGAAGGCGAATGGAAAAATAATGCAGATGATTTCGAATTAGCAGGCGATAGCGGTAAGATAATCCTGTATTACACGGCAAAGAATGTTAACATCGTAGCAAGCAACAATGATGGAAGCGAAATTATTGTAAGTGTCGATCATAAAAAACAAAAGGAAATTGCAATAAGTGATGCCAAACTTTATCGGGTTGTTGAAGGCAATGATTATGAGCTGCACTTTCTTGAATTGAACATAACTGGGAAAGGATTTAAGATAAACACGTTTACTTTTGGGTAACAACTAAGAACAGAAAATTTAGAACAACGCCACCAAGAATCTGAGATATGGCAGGAGGAACGAAAGTTATTTAAGCCCAAATAACTAATTCTATTTATGACTGACATTGAAAAGCTTACGAAGGACACTATAAACAAGGGTGGCGTACTAGCAATGCTCTATTTTGATTTGCATAATAAGGATAAAGATGACCTACAAGCGCTTGCAACGAGTTTTGTAGACAACATACTAAAACAAGAAGGAGTAGTAACTGCCTACGGAGAAATAGAAGAACCATTGGAACAAGAAGGTATATTTTCAACTTCTATAGAAGTAAAACTACTTGCAAAAGATTTCTTATCCCTATTGAATGTTTGCTCGGTTTTTAATCCATTAACAGTAGAAATACTTAGGCCCAACGATATAAAACTAACGCTCGATAAAGCGCACGAATTGTTGATGAGTGTTTCTGCTAATTGGTTTAATATTAAGAGGTATATAACAGAGAAAGTATCTTCGAAGGAGGATGTTGCGCATTTCAAAAAATATTTGGAAAATCGATTAGAAGTTGGAAAACGCATGCTAGAAAAGAAAGGTGAACAATAATGGCTCGCGAGTTTATTAAGAGTGGGGTACCAGGTCTTGATGAAATACTCGGGGGCGGGTTTCTAAAAGGGACTATGAGCGCTTTATCTGGGCCAACTGGATGTGGAAAGAGCACTTTTGGCATGCAATTCTTAGTTAACGGTGCCTTAAAATCGAAAGAACCGGGTTTGTATATTTCTATAGAAGAAAGTAAGGCATCAATGCAGCTCCATATGTCAGGATATAAATGGGACCTTGAAAAGATGGAAAAAAACCGTCAGCTTATGATTCTTGATTATCCCTTATACGAGGTCGATCAGTTCCTCGCACAAAATAGCGCAATTCAAGAATTAATAAATAAGATGGGAGTAAAACGCGTTGTGATTGATTCGGTTATGCCTGTTGCTATATTCTTTCAAAACGATGATGAAAGAAAAAAAGGTTTTCTCAAGCTTATTGATAATATAAGAAAATGGGGAACAACGACGTTAATCATATCAGAGGATACTCCCGCAACAACACAAGATGTTTTGCCAGATACCAAATATGGGATAGAATCATTTACTGACGGGTGGTTGCATATTTATTATTTGTATTCCCCAAAAGAAAGAGAGCGAACGCGCGCAATAGAAGTTTTAAAAATGAAAAGCGTTCATCATTCTTCAAAGATTTATCCTTGCGAGATAGGTGATGAAGGATTTGTAGTTTATAGTAAATGATCACTTAAAGCGCTTTGCATCTTTTTTTATCTGTGATTTCATAGCGAAACGGCCGTATGGTGTCTCTTTTATTTTTGCATCTGAAATTGATTTTACTTTGTGGAAGATGATTTTTCTACCGTAAAGTGAATGTATTTTTGCAATCCGCTTGGCCCGATAGTTTTGCCTGGAAGAATTCCTCTCTATTCTTGACTCAAGATTAACAATCCTGCTTATTTTTGTGTTTACTACATGTATATCTCCGGTTGGTTGCCATTTTATGCCCCAGAATTCCTCAGCAGTTCTGCAGCCATAATAAAATTCTTTTATATTAAGGTAAGCGGCTATTGCTCTTGTTAAGATCATTCGTGGTTTATCAATTATAGTTGCCTTACGCTCCTCTGGTGTAGGAATGTAGTATATTCCCTTAAATGGAGTTGGAAATAGGGTAAGACTAACTGTCATAGAATTTATTCTCTCAGGCTTAAGTCCGGAATTTATAAGTGATTCATAAGTCACTATCTGTCTTAGTAGCACGCATCAGCACCTCTTCAAAAAGTTTGTAGTACTTTTTATCAGTCTCCATGATTCTAATAATTTCAATTTCTTCAGGTTTTCCGCAACTTTTGATCAAATCGATGGCAATTTCAATATTACTGTATGTTTTATCTAATATCGCTATAACATCATAGATATCCCGCGCTTTCTTCCTTCTTTTATAAGTGGCTATTTTCATGTTTAGTAAATCCTGAAGACTCGCAACCAGGATTTTTTTAGTGCCAATATCGAACGTTTCAATTTTTCCAAGTTTCTCGTCTGGTATGAATATTTCGACTTTTATTGAGGTATCTTCAAATTGTATTACAAACTGGTTTGAGTAAGCCGATCGCAGCGTTCTGTAACCTTTTTTGGACAAGCATCCTTTCAGTGCTCCTTTATGCATTGCGTCGTCTCCGCTAACAGGAACGAAGTCCAAGTCAACGCTAACCCGATGCTTTAGATAAAACAATGCCAATGCCGTTCCGCCTACTAAAACAAGACTACCAGCTGCGCATTCTGCAATATCTTCAAGAGATTCAATAATATGCTGATATTTAATATGAGATATGTCTGCCATGATTTCATTTAGCACCTAAACTTTATATAGGTTCGTTTTACCTACATTAATAAATCATTTAACCTAGCACTAACAAGATCGAGAGACAATTTTTAGTTATTCAATAACTCCAAAAACAAATTTTTCCATCTCTTTGGTAAAATCTTTCTTATAAACTAAAATACGCCTGCCAAGCGTGGAGTATTTTTTTACAGATTCCAAATTAGCGTTTTCAATTAGCAGATCATAAACATCATTTACGCTTCCGTTATAGTGCGCGTCCAGTTTTCCAACTAACCGTCTCTTTTTATCAGAGAATTTCTTTAAGTCAATATTTGCAGGCAATTGGATAACAAAACGTACATTC
>JAHFGR010000013.1:0-9515 GCA_023247345.1 Microcaldota archaeon
CTTTCAAAAAAATATGAAATATTAGCAAGCAGCACAGTAATGCTGATGGTTAATATAGATAACAATTCAGTAACTATTTATGCGAGCGGACGAGCGCTAATTAAATATGTTACAAAAGAAAAAGCAAATGAAATAGGACAGAAGATAGTTGATGCACTTTAACTCTTTTTCCATAGATAATCAAACTGATTTGAAAACGTTTTAACTATCTGCTCTGATTTTATTCTTAATGCAATTATATCTGGTTTATATAATAAAATAAGAAGATTATCACCAAATAACGTCCATACTATTGGCATGTATAATTCTTCCGGCAGCCATTTTATTTCTACTTTCGTTGCCTTCCTTGCTTCTTTCAATCTTTTTAGAAATACTTCTGATTTTGTTGAGAATAACATAATATTTACACCTTTAAACCACCTTGGAAAATATTGGGAAAAATATTCCTGGACCTGGAGATTTCCGAAACCTTTCCAGTACTTGGGTTTCTCTCTCAAAATTTCAAGTATCATTGCCTTGTAACCTTTTTTACCTTTATACACTTCGAAAATATCTTTTTCCCTTACACTACTATAACTAGATGCGAGTATAGGTAGGATTTCGTCGATCTGTTTTTTTGTTTCTTCATACTTGTCTAATGTTTTTTGTTTTGATTCCTCCAGTATCAAAGGTAATTTCTCTGGGCTCGTGGGAATATAAAGTTTCTTTTTTCCCTCGAAAATATAACTTGCTAGACCTGCTTCCATTAATTTGTCAAGAGCACTGTAAACATTTGCCTTATACGTATTGGTTCTTTTGGCTATTCCATCGGCACTTGATTTGCCTAGTTCCAATAACGCGATATATGCCCTTGCTGCCGTAGGGCTGATGTCAAATTTTGTTAGCAGTTCGATATATTCTTCTTTCATATAGTAGTATCGGCATACTACTACTTAAATTTATATCTATTGGCGTAGAAAGTAAAAATAAGTGGAAATAGAATAGAGGTGAAAATATGCAAAAAAGACTTAATGCACCAATAGTTTATGGTCGTCTATCAGAAGCAAAAAAGACTAATACTGCATGGGGAAATAAACGCCCTCTTTTTTCAGATTGGGGGGAATTAAAGGCAACTGGGACATTAGTTCAGTTCTCCAGTAAAACAACGTATTCAAATTGGGGCGACATAAAATCAGAGAATCTTTGCTTGGTAGAAAAAGGAAGCGGAGTTATTGAATTTAACGGAAAGCATTATCAAGTAGGTTGCGGCCATGTATTCAAAGTTTTTCCTGGGCAAAAACCCTTAGTATGTCCTAACAATAGCCTATCAGTATTATCGATAAGAATCCCTGGTTCTGCACAAAAAGCTGAACAGGCCGGAGAAGATTTAAGCTCTATAAAAGTTGTTAATCCTGCAGATGTTCCAGCGAAGGTCTATGAATATGAAACATTAGGCCAGGAAATTATTACTTGTGATTATAATCCGGGAATAGGTCTATTGAGATTTACGTTTCCTATAGATAGGATACCTATTCACATTCATCCTTTCTCAGCTCGTTTAATTAGGGTTATATCTGGTCTGGGATACACCTATCTCGATCCAAATCGTTACAAGATGGACGAAGATGCTTACTGCTTATTTCCAAAAGGGGCAATACACACAAATGGTCCAGTACCTGGTTCGGTTTATACTGTTTATGCCGTACAGCTTCCGTGGATTGATCCAAAGATAGATGAAGAACATATAGGTGGTGATCAGAAATTCGTAAGATACGTAGAATCCGAACCGCCTAAAATTTTGTGGAAGAAGAAGGAAGAACTTAAAAGAGCTGTTGAGAAATTAGGTCATGAAACTTGATTTCCACTTGTCCTCAGGGCAAAAAAATTCGGACAAATCAGTCAATTTAAAAATTGACCTCCATTGCCATACGCATTATTCGATTGATTCGATAATAAAGCCGCGCGAGCTAGCTGCCAAAGCTAAAAAAGCTAGCATAGTGCCAGCAATATCTGACCATAATACGCTTGCAGCGCATAAAGAATTGCATGCATTAGGCATGAGGTTTATTCCAAGCGAAGAGATACGTACAATAGAAGGCGACCTTATTGGTTTGTACTTGCAAGAAGTGATCCCTAAGAAAACACCATTTCTAGAAGCGCTCGATATGATAAAAGAACAGGGTGCGCTCAGCTATTTACCGCATATGTTTGATAAAACTAGGCATGGAGTTGCTTATCATCAGCTTGCGAACAAAGTCGATATAATCGAGGCTTTTAACGCGCGTTGCCCTTTGCAAAAGTATAATGATGATGCAATTCATTTTGCAAAAAAACATAAAAAATTAATTGCTGCTGGCAGTGATTCACATTTTCTATTCGAGTTTGGTAGGACTTACTTTGAGGTTAGCGCAGAATTTGAAGATATTAAAGATAATCCTAAAGCCCTGTTGCGCGCTTTAAAATCAGTAAAAATCCATGCAAAAAAAGCTCCTCTGTTTGTTCGCGGCAGCACGCTTGTTGTGAAATTTGCGAAACGATTTTTTGCTGGGTTATTCCCAAGATGATATCAAAACCACTCCTCCAATTTGCTTTGCGCCCCTTTTTCAGCAAAAGATTTTTCTATCTTAGCTAATGTGCTGGCAATGCGCTCTTCACTAAAATCATGGTCTTTTACCAATAAGTTTTCCACTTTTTCTTTATTTATTTTACCCCATTCAAATTTCTTTTCAATTTTCTTATACGGTGGGTTCATAAAAAATTCAAAAATTTCATTAATGTCTGTTTCGAACTCGTATTGGTATTTCTCGTATAAATAATTTTCAAGGTCTTTTAAAGTTTTTATTTCCTTTATAATTTTCATTGCTGTTTTTGGGCCAACCCCACGCACGCCTTCATTAAAATCCGTTCCAGTGAGCATTCCGACCATGATAATTCTCTCTCTTGTTAGCCCGAGCGCGCCAAGCGTTTCTTCTAATCTTATTTCTTCAGGTTCAATCAAAATGTAGCGATCTTGACGAGGTATTTTGCGTCTTCCGGTTATTGTAATGTTCCGGATTAAAATTGGCGAACCAAACAAAATCGAATCATAGTCCTGCGAACTTGCTGCATATGCAACTCCTTGCCTGACCATCCAACTAGCTTGCGCTTCGCCTTCGCTCAGGGCTTCTACATATGGGATTCCAATAGCATCAAGCAATTGTTTTGATTCGTCTATCATATCTTGCGTTAATCGAGATGTCGCTTGCGCATATTTTTTCGCATCCTCATAGCGCTCTTCTTCTAATGCTTTTTTCCATTTTGCCTCTGCTTCTTGCTTATTTTTTGCGCGCTGCTCGGTTGTTCGCCTTTTAAATTTCGGTGGAATGCCGTCGAAAACAAAAATAGGTTTTATCCCATTTTCAACAAGTCTTGCTGTGCGATAGAATAAACCAGACAAGTGTGCAGTAATTCTGCCTTTAAAATCCATCAACGGCGTGCCGTCTTCTTGACGAATGCTGGCGAGAAATTGATAAAGAGTATTGAACGCATCTATTGCGATCGCCTTTCCAGCTAAAGATTCAAGCGAAATAGTGTGTTTGACAGCAAGCTCGCCTAGGTCTACTCCCATCGTCTCATAATCTCCTAGTGCTCAAGCACTCATGTTTTTATAATGCTAGACGTTCGCGTTATAAACGCTCCGTCTGGAAATTCTATATTTCATTTTTTCTTTTTATCAATTACAACAAAATCAGCAAGTGTTACATCTTTAGATGCGCTTGGAGACGCAGTTGACCCAACTTCTTCGACAACTTTTTCTATTAATTTTACTCCGAGTTCTTTTTCTAGTTTTTTCGCAACTGTGAGCGTTGGTTTAAGATGACCGCGTTCGATATTTTCCAAATAGCTTTCTTTTTCATTTATGCGCTCTGCAATAACTGCTATTGGTAAACCAAGAACTTCGCGTTTGTTGTGAATGAGCCTTCCAAAAGTTTCAACGATTTCTTCTGTTTCCTGTTGCTGCTTAGTGCTAATAATTTTTTCTTTTGCTGGTTCATCTTTAAGATTATAAACTAATTTACCGTGCGGAAAACATCTTCTGCAAGTGCCCATCTTTGCTCCTTCTATTAATACTATGGCAACTGCTTCTCCTCTGCCGCATATTTCGCAATCCATAATTCTAACCATACACGCAAGTATTTTTATGTTTATTGAAGTCTTCTGGTAAAATCTTGAATAAGATTCGCTGTAACATCCGGCACTTCTAAAGGCGGTACGTGGGCTACATTTGGCAGTTTTATAACTCGTTCGCAACCAGGCATTATTCTTGCTAATGACGAAACTTTTTCATGTACAATCAGCCAGTCCAACCCGCCAGTTATTAACATTACCTGGGTATCTACGCCTGCGAGAACGTGTTTATCTGTTTTTTCCATCATCATTGCTCTCAACGCTAGCGTTCTTGTTTTCACATCTGTGGCAAGCACTTGTTGTATGAATCTATCAAACGCAAGATCATTCCCATGACCATTTTTAGTTAAATTTGAGACTTCTGCAATTCTTTTAACAGCTGTTAATGCAACTCTGTTTTGAGCGAGTGCCTGCGTTGTTATATTTGTCACCGGGTTAGTATCCAAAATTGATAAAATCGATTTTACTGCAATATCAATAGCAACAGAATTTCCAAAAGACCATAATTCGAGCGGGTTTGTAAGCGCAGGACATATAAATATTATTCCTTCAACTCGATCCTTAAACGCTTGATAAAATTTTAAGGCAGAAATACCCCACATAGAATGCGCGACAAGAACTACTTTTGCAACTTGCTCTTTGTCTAATACTGCTTTCAGATCATGCGCAAGATCAGATAAATAAGTCTCAGCCGTACTTGCACCTAGCGTAGATCTCCAATGGCCTCTATTTTCCATTGTAATTATATCATTTTCAGCATTTAGATAAGGAATTATTGGGATAAATGCAGCTGGCGAACATGTCCAGCCAGCTAAAAGCGCAAAAACTCTTTTTTGAGATGACCGCTCCTTTGCTTCCCTGTATCGATATCTTATTCTCGCACCTTTAATGCTGTCGACATAACGATCTAAATGTTCTTCATATAGCACTTCGTTTCTGATTCTTCTGGAACTGCTGGTTAATATTCGTACAGACGGCAATAAAGAACTAAATGCAAGCATGACTATATATTTACTATAAAAATATTTTTATACCTGCGTTAGCCCGATGCCTAAATTAAGGCAAAGATATTTAATTGCGCCCTTTGAAATAATTCTATGATTCCTTTTCTTTTAATATTAGCCATAGCATTGAGCATATTTTATTATATTCTAACTCTGGATGTTTCTGGAGTTTTGAAGTTTTTTCTTGGCGTAGCAGAAATGCTGTTAGTTGGCCAGTTTCTGATCTGGCGGTATAAATTTACCGGAGAATATGGCCTTATTTTATTGAAAAGCAAACGTGGATTGAATATTATTAATAAACTCGCGAAGCACGAAGAATTATGGAAATTTTTTAGTGATATTGGCACGGTAATGTCTTATGGATTACTCAGTTTTGTTCTTATGAGAAAAAACGTTTCAGTAAAAAGTTTTGTTGTTGGAGTTGCGCTAATTTCTATTTTGTTTTTTGTTGTTGCGCCATTTGTTCTACCATTTTTAGTTGGTGTAATTGGAGTTAGCTCGCTTGAGCATGGCGTACAGCAAAGCGGATTGAGTGCGCTGGCATCAGCTTCAATAGTTTTATTATACGCAGGCGGATTATTCATGATTTTACTCCTTAGTATTATCGCTTATGGTGTCTTCATCTTATCAGCATTGCTTAGCACATTATTGCATGGAACGCAAGCGATAGCAAAGGCTTCACCTGGCGGCACATTTTTATTACCTGGGATTAATTTGCCTTTTTTCGAAGGAATTGGAGCGCTAATAATTATTTTAATTGTGCACGAAGGCGCGCATGCTATACTCGCGAGGATAGCAAGAATACCTGTGCTCAGCTCGGGCGTAGTTCTTTTTGGCGTGATTCCTGTTGGCGCTTTTGTTGAGCCAGATGAAGAGAAATTAAAGAAACTAGAGCAAACAAAACAAACTCGCGTGCTAGTCGCTGGGTCTACCGCTAATTTGCTGACGTGTATGTTTTTCTTTATTTTATTTATCGGATTCTTTTATGGGACTGCACAATATCGCGAAGAAGGTTTGTTAGTAACGACCGGCATGGCAAAAAACACAGTTATTCATTCTATTAACGGACAGCAGGTAGACCTAACAAATTATGCAAATTTAAATTTACCAAAAAATAGCGAAGTAAAACTCGAGACAAATAAAGGCGAGATAACGAGAAAAACAAACGAAGAAGGAAAGATGGGAATAATTATCAGCCCGATCACAAAGGATTCGATAGTTGCGGTTTACGACTCGCAAATATTGGAATTTGTTTACATGATTCTTGGGCTTACATTTGCATTAAATTTTGTCATCGGAACAGTTAACTTGCTGCCATTGCCGTTTTTCGACGGCTATCGTACGCTGGAGATAAACATTGAGAATAAATTCATAGTGAAAGGATTAATGACTTTAACACTTGTTGCATTTCTAATTAATTTCTTACCTTGGTTTTTTAAGGGATAAACAAAACTGAAGACCAAAAACACGAAATAGAAAGTAAATAAAATATGCCGAGGGCGGGATTTGAAGCCGCGACCTCCCGATTTCTCAAAGTGCTATTATATCATAGGCTTGCGCCTCATAACTCATAAGCTAATCTCTTATGAGTCGGGCACTCTAACCAGGCTGAGCTACCCCGGCATTAGATTAGTATCTAAAAAATACAATGGAGGCGTCATCTTCTTTCGGAACTAATATTCCGTTATCTATTACTTCTTCTTTCAACTGCATTCTTTTTTTAATCTCTTCTGTGAGCGCTTCGATTATGGCCTTTATGTCTTTTTTCTCATAAAGGATTCTCTCTAAGTCTTGTTTTCCGCTTGTATCTGTAACAATGCCACCCTCAACTTTAATGAAGAGATTGTCTATTACTCCATCAGTAATGGCGAATAAGACGTCTCCGCTTTCTAATTTTCCTTTTCCAGCATCAATTTTACTCAATAATCCGCCAATACATTGAGTAACATGCATTCTATGTTTTATATAATTAGCAAAACTACTGGCATCTCGGTCATCTTTTGTTAATCTGACCACGCGCTGTTTTGAAATTTTATAAATATGTGAATCGCCGAGATTAGCATAAAAATAATTTCCATCTTTCAAAATCAATGCAATGCTTGCGGTTGTTCCGCCTGCTTGAATAGCATAGTTTGCCTCGGATATTGCTTCTTCTAATAGTTCTTTGGTGCTTTTCTTTGTAAAAAATTTTTCAATATAATTCGCAATTGTTTTTAGCGCTGTCTCGCTTGCTGTACTTGCATTTGCTTCACCGCTAACGCCGTCAAAAACCCCAATCAGGACATAATCGTCTCTTATGATCAAGAGTGCGCTATCATCGCAAGAATGTTCTAAGCTTTTTTTAACATAAGCACAAGACTGCTCGTTGCATCTAAGCTCTTCTGTTTTTACAGTTTTTGCTAAAATTGAAAGGTCCATGGATATCACAAAAATAGAAAATGCCGCAGGCCTGATTGACAGCATTGCAGTCAAATTTCCCGACACAATTGTCGCCTAGCGACAATGTGCATATTGTCCAAAAGGACAATCATGTTTTTCGATGTTTCGAAAAACGGGCATCATGTTCGTATCGACGAACATGCTTGTGTCCAACAGGACAATGCTTTTGAACAAGCGACACCTCGGTCTTCAGCTTCACCATTTCTAATGAAAGAACAATAGAAATTCGAGTGCTCTCCCGAGCTGAGCTACTGCGGCACGAAATAACATAAAACTTATTACCGTACTTTATAAAAAACCTTCCTTGTTAATTTATATTGAATGAGGGGCAGGAGAATTCGCTGAAAAGTGAGGAAGTTCTGTCCACGCAGAAATGCAATGTCTCTAAGGGACAAGGAATGGAACAGAAACGATACTGCTTGCAGTTGAAACGATCATTCCAGCATTAATGAACGTGCAAGGCCTTTGCGCCGCTAAGTCCAATTTCTCCTAACTACAGAAGACAGACTATGCTCCTCATTCTTTCTTATTATATCGTAGTATTTAGCACATGAGACAAATATGCCTCTATTCCTGCAGAAGTTGGATTTTTAAGAACTTTTTCTACCCAAGCACCTCTTTCAAATGCTAATAATGCAAGGTCCCAGGTGCAAAGAGGAACAGACAAAGAAGATCTCGGAACGACCCCACCTGGTAATGTAGAATCTAATTGAGAAACATCAGTATGGAGCTCGTTTCCATTTCGCCATTGACTTATGAGAAGAAAATCAGCGCCATTAGCTTCATGAACGCAGGCAACAGCAACACTTAATGGACTTTCTGGAATACTTGGGTCTTGAAATTTGGATAATCTGTCAAATGCAACTGTTTTCGCAGCTCGAACTAGCTCATCGCGCGGACTTGCATGCTCTTCTTGGGCAGTAACACCATATAATTTGAATCGTAGATTAGGAGAACTATGGACGCTTCCATCCATTAATTCAATGAAGCGAATAGGCCGTGGTTTGTAAATAGACATGTTTATTATTATGTAGTATTGTGTTTATAAAACTAGCTAATTTTCATACCCCAAGTTTTTATTATTTATACGCTTTTTCTCTTCGCTCGAATTCAAAAACTTTTATAGTATTATTAGTAGTATCTACATAGTAAGATAATCTAAAATCTCCTATTCTAATACGATAACAATCGTTCATACCACTAAGTTTTACAAAATCGTATTCTTCTGCTGGATACGGATGAGTTTCCAGATGGGAAAATAAATCATGTAATCTCTTAAAATTTTTCTCATCAAGATGTTCGTACTTCTTCTTAACCTTATTATTAAGGATGACGATATACATTTTATTTCCTTTTTATATCTCTAAAATTAGTTCCCTTCTCTTTCATTGTTAATCCTAGTTCTTTTTGAAGTTCAGCTCTCTCTTTCTCTGAAATCTTTGCCTCGCAAATAATTGTTTCTTCTATGCGCTTTACTTCTTTGCGAAGAGATGCGAGCTCTTCATAAACCATGTTCAAAGTTACGTTTTCCATAAAGACACCTGTTTTATTATGCTCGAACTTGTTTATAAATTTTCTTATGACAGTTTCATATTGCCCAGCTTTCCGCCTTTCATCATTTTTTCTAATTGCGAACGGAATCCTCGATTATGCTTGTACATGTTAATCATTTTTTCCATTTTCTCGAATTGGGATAAAAACTCGCGCACTTCGTTTTCTTTTGTGCCACTACCTTTTGCAATGCGAGCAATACGCGTTGCGCTTTTCCTCAATAAATATGCATCTTTGCGCTCGGCAAGCGTCATGGAATTAATCATTGATTCGAACTTTTTCATTTTCTCCTCGCCCTGGTGCATCATCTCTTTTGGCATGTCAACTGCGCCTAGCATGCCAAGCACGCCACTAAGCGGCCCAAGTTTTTTTGCC
>JAHFGR010000013.1:9525-13472 GCA_023247345.1 Microcaldota archaeon
TTTGCCTGCTTCAACTGATCATAAAAAGTTTGAATAGTGAATTCTTCTTTTTCCATCCTCTTTATGTCTTCTTCACTTGTTATTTTCTGTACTTTTTCTATAAGGCCAGCAATATCTGGCACGCCCAATAAGCGACCGACAAATTTATCCGCATTATAAATTTCGAAATCATCGACCTTCTCGCCTATGCCGATAAATGCAGTCTTTGCATTTGTTGCTGCAACTGCGCTCAGCGCGCCGCCACCTTTGCCTGAACCATCCATCTTAGTAATAATCACGCCGCTTATGCCGATTATTTTGTTAAACTCATCTGCCTGCTTGCCGGCAACCTGACCAATGTCTGCACTAACAACCAGGTATTTTTCATCAGGTTCGAGCGCGTTGTTTATTTCGTTTAGCTCGCTAACTAACACGTCGTCAAACGCGCTTCTTCCCGCAGAATCAACAATTATTATATCTTCTTTTGCTTGCTTTACGCCAGCGCTAACGATTTTCGCTGCGTTTTTCTCACCTTTGATTGTAAAGAAATTAGCATTGACTTTTTTTGCGAGTTGCTCGAGCTGTTCTTGCGCCGCTGGCCTTTCAACATCTGCTGCAATAACAAGCACGCTTAGTCCGCGTGATTTGTAAAAATGCGCGATCTTCGAGGTTGTAGTAGTTTTTCCAGAACCAAAAAGCCCGCACAATAAAACCCTATGTTTATCCAAGCGAGGCTCGTAACTTTTGCCCATTAAGCCAACAAGCTCTTCATAAACAACCTTAAGCACGTGCTCCTTAAGCGAAAGCGCTTCCAGCTTCTTGCTCTTTAGCGAGCGTTCTTCGATGCGCTTCGAAAGCTCGAAAACTAGTTTTACATTAACATCACTGGCTATGAGCACGCGCTGCAAATCTTTTATTAGTGCACGAACTGCATCTTCGTCTACGTAAGGTTTTCCAGTAAGCTTAGCAAGAGCTTCGCGTAGTTTTTTACCTAGATCCATATTTTTCACCGAAAATTTGGAGATTTGTCCGTTAGGGCAAACTGATCCATAGACGATTGGTATCAATTATTATAAAAATCGGACTATATATTTTTAAATTGTTGTATTATAATAATATTTGTGATCTTATGGTTTCGACTTCTGAGGCACGGGAATTATTAGACAATGAAAATGCAGCTCAAAGGGCAATTGGTTTATTTAGAATTTTTGACAGACAGCTTGGTGGCGCTGATGGCGGATCAATCTCGATGGAAATTGAAGTTATCAGATCAGAACAGGTGCCAATTCTCGTACCGCTTATTGCGAAACTAGCAAGAGAAGATGATAATCTATTCGTCAGAGTCGCTGCACTTGATAGACTCAAAACGATAATTTGGGAAAGAACAGTAGTAGATGACCCATCGCTTCGAGTATTTGTTGATCAGGCAATAGACGCAATCATTTCATGTTTAGGTAATACTGAGCAGGTTATGGTTCCGATATTATTTAGTACTACTGGCAATCCTGCAGGAGTTGTATTTGGAAGAGATAACCCGCCATTTACACTCGGTGAAGCCGCAAGATATACTTTAGAACAATGCGGAGAGATCGCCTTAGAAAAACTTGCCGAGCATGCAGTTAGCGACAAACAAGGAGTTACAGGTGCTAGAGATGTTTTTAATAGATTAATAAATAGTGCTTCTACGGAAAATGCTGCTAGATTTATTAACCGCGACGAATTCAGCACGCTTGCAAGAGATAGAATTTTAAGCATGATAGAAACTTGCAGATTTGTTTTTGGCGGCACTGGATCTAGCTATGATGATCTTACATCTTTTAGAGATTTTTTAGAAAGAGACCTAGTTACAATGCCAAAGGATGATTTTCATAAATTTAATTTAAGGCTTAATTGGATCGAAAGAGATATAAAACACATAGAAAAAATTCTCGAAGCGCAATTAGGCAGAGACAGCGCAGATTCATTATTGGGTGAAGTAAGAAGCATGTTAAGCGCAATTGAAAGGAAAAGAGAAGATGCCAGACAAGCATATGAAAGATTAGCGCCTCCTGGCGGATGGAAAGGTAGAGGGCCGTCACCAAGGACAAAAAGAACAGCATGAGAAGATGATAAGATGGCTAGTCTAAAATTAGCATCCTCTGGAAGATTGCGCTTTGATGCTTTTGATACAGCAAAAACCGAAGTACGCGTGCCATTAACAGACGGGAATTTGTTTGGTGGGCACATAAGCGCAACATGAGACAGAGCTGGATTAATATCTGCTACAATAAGATTAGGTTTGATAGTTATATCTGCTTCTGGTAGAGATGGTAAAAATGCTAAAGACGGGCCTTTAAAATATAGGAGTTCGGACCAAGAAATTGGTCAGTTTTCAACTCTTTGCCCGCTAGACCATGCATCGCGTTTATTAGCCGAATTTCTAGTCGAACAGGGCATAACAGCAACTATTTTAGCTTTAGAAATCGGAAAAACCTTAGAGATTAAAGCTGATGACACTATGCCAACAGGTAGGTGGACTATTGCTCCGGAAATTATGGGAGAAACTGAAAATGGGATTGCCAAATACTTATTGATGCGAAAAGGAGATGAATTTATTTTTGGCTGGGATGGCTCGAAGATGCCAGGGCATGTAAATATTTGGCGCGCTCACGATGGCACGGATAATTTAGGTGGAGGTTTTATGTCGCTTTACGAGAGTTTTGGATTAAGACTTACTGATAAGAGTAGTACGTATGGACAACCACCTTTCGAACTCGTTTATGATGCTGCGCTGGCTGTTGTCCAGGCAGCGAAACCGGGAATTGCGATTACTGAAATGCTAGTAGAAGGCACAGAAAGATTTGAATTAGCCAAACATTAAACTTTTTAAACTTTATTCTTTATATAACATTATATTAAATAGCTCAAATTTTGTAGAATTTTAAACAATAGAGGTAATTCTGAAAATTTTTGAGGACTTTTGAGTAAGTTCTAGATTTAAAAAATCGAGGTGGATTTTATGGGTAGACCGGTTAGTGGAGAACAAGTATATGTATTGCCAGAAGGCGCTCAGCGCGTGCTGGGCAGAGACGCAATGCGCGTTAACATAGCAATAGGCTATGCAGTTGCGAATATAGTTAAAACTACTTTAGGACCAAAAGGCATGGACAAGATGCTTGTAAGCGATCTTGGCGATATAGTCATCACAAACGATGGCGCGACAATTTTGGAAGAAATGAACGTCGACCACCCGGCAGCAAAATTAATGGTTGAAATCGCAAAAACACAAGACAAAGAGGTTGGCGATGGTACAACTACAAGCGTAGTAATTGCAGGTAACTTGCTAAAGAAAGCAGGCGAAATGCTAGATAATAACATTCATCCAACTACGATTATCAAAGGTTATGAACTAGCAGGCAAGAGAGCAGAAGAAATGCTTAACAAAGTTGCAGAAAAAGTCGGATCTGACGACATAGAAACATTAAATCGCATAGCTCTTGTAGCAATGGGTTCAAAGGGTATTGGTACAGAAGCTGAAAAGAAGAAAATTGCCGAGATTATTGTCAAGGCAGTAAAACAAGTATCTGAAAAGAAAGATGGTAAAATTGTAATCGATCAAGATTTTATAAAGCTAGAGAAAAAAGCAGGCAGCGACGTAATGGCTACTGAACTTATAGAAGGCGTATTAGTTGACAAAGAAGTAGTACACACAGGAATGCCAAAAACTATAAAGGACGGAAAAATCGCATTACTTGATGCAGCACTTGAGATAGAAAAAACAGAAATCGACGCGAAAATCGAGATAACCTCTCCAGATCAGATGGAAAGCTTCTTAAAACAAGAAGAAAAGATGCTAAAAGAAATGGTTGAAAAAATTGCAGTAAGTGGAGCAAACATAGTATTCTGTCAAAAGGGTATTGATGATTTAGCGCAACATTATTTAGCGAAAAAAGGAATATCAGCTGTACGACGTGTTAAAAAGAGCGACA